>NZ_JAKMSW010000010.1:0-44680 GCF_025772845.1 Campylobacter sp. CNRCH_2014_2849
AGTTTTACAAAATAAAAAGAAGGTTTTAGTATTTATTAAGTGGTAGAAAATCAGAAAAGTTATTTAGAAATTTTATTTAGTAGTAATACTTTAATTTAATATTTTTAATTGACCATAGTTGATATTTTTGGTTTTTGATATAAAATATTAATTTTTATAATGTATTGTATCTTTTTTATTTTTGGAGGATATATGAAAAAATTATTTTTAACTTTAACGCTTGGTTTTACAAGCTTATTGGCTAATGAAAAAATATTAAATATTTACGAAAGTCCCACTTGTGGATGTTGCGATCTTTGGGCTAATTATATGAAAGATAAAGGCTATAAAGTACAAATACACAAAAGTGAAGATTTTTTAAAAATAAAAGAAAAAATGAATATTCAGCCTATGTATCAAAGCTGTCATACTGGCGTGATTGATGACTATGCTATAGAAGGGCATGTTCCTGAAGATGCAGTTGCTTGGCTTTTGGAAAATAAACCTGAGGATGTTATAGGTATTTCTGCTCCTGGTATGCCTCAGGGAAGTCCTGGAATGGAACAAGGTTATGAAGAAGAATATCCTGTAGTTTTGATGCTTAAAAATGGAGATTATAAAATTTATGGGATCTATAAAGGACATAATTTAATCAAGACAAACTAAGCAATTTTGCTTAGTTTATTTTATATATTAATGGTATTCTTATATGAAAAGTTTTTTCATACTGTGGAAAATTCTTAGACGCTATATGTATAGTTTCTAAGGCACTATCGTTCAATAATTTATATTTTGATGGTTTTAATATTTTTAAGTTTAATAGATTTTTATCTTTAGTCCATGTAAATTCTACTAAAATTTCGCCACTCATCCGCATTTTTCGAGCTTGCCTAGGATAAATTAAAGCTTTATCTATAGCTTGCTTAACTTCTTTTAAAAGTTCATTGTTATTAGTTAAAGATATACTTTCTTGAGAATTTATCAGGATGTTTTTTTCTTGAGATGTTATTTTTTGAGATTTTATTTCCTCTTTTAATCGATTTGTTGCTTTAGTATCGGTTGAAGTATTTATTTTTTTAGGTTGAACGATAGGTTTTTCTTTTACTTGTTCTATTTTTTTTATTTTTTCTTGTTTAGATTGTTCGTTTTTTATTTTAGGAGAATCTTGTAAAAATTGTTTTATAGCTATATTAAATTTTTCTTCCTTTGTAGTGTTATGTTGTATATGTAAAAAATTCTTAGTATAAAGAAAAACAAAAAGTAAAGGTAAAAAGATAAATAAAGTAATGAAAAATGATTGATTTTTATGATTACTTATAAAAGTCTTCATCTTTTTTGCTCTGTTAAAATTTGAAAATTTTCATGATTTTTATTTTTTAAAATATCAATAATTTTTACAAAGCTTTCAAATTTTGCTTCTTTATCGCTTTTTAACTCTACCAAGGTTTTAGAATTTATAGTGTCAAATTTTTCTTTTATTTCTTCTATGGAAACTGTTTTTCCATCGATATAAAATTTATTTTCTTTATCGATTAAGATGCTTATTTTGTCTTTATTTTCACTTATGGAATTTGAATTTTCACTTTGAGGTAGATTGATTTTGATTTCACCATGTGCGATAAAAGTGGATATACTTAAAACAATGGCTAGTAAAACAAGCATTATATCTATAAAAGGAATAATATTTAAACCTTCATTTTTTGGCAATTTAAGCATTTTTATCCTTAAAAATACGATATGCATTACTCAAAGTTGATATTTTTCTAAGCAATCCATTATAAGCCATCAAAGAAGGGATGGCAACTAAAATTCCCAAAGCAGTAGCCTTTAAAGCTAGCGATAAGCCAATAACAATAGATTTTACATCAATATTTCCACTTGCTCCCATGTCGTAAAATGTAATCATAATCCCTACTACAGTTCCTAAAAGTCCTACATAAGGAGCGTTAGTGTAAATAATATAAAGCATAGTGATATTTTCACTAATTGCATCATCAAATTTTTCTTGGCATTGATAATCATTTAGTTTAATTTTTCTAAAAAATAAGATGCGTTCTATAGTGCACCATATAGCAATAAATGCCATTAACCCTAAAACAATAAATATAATTAAGTCAATATAAGTTTTTAAAAATTCCATACATCCTCGCTTTAAAAATTTTTGTGATTATATTACTGAAAATTAAATTATTTATTAATAACAATTATCATAATTGATATAATAAATTTATTTTAAATTAATAATTATTATCATAATATTCCAACTTTGAAAATTTTGTTTATTTATGAAAGGAAATAATGAAAAATTATTGCTTGTCAGTTTGTGTTGCTAGTCTTTTGGTCTGTAATGCTTTATCACAAGAAGTTTTATTAGATAGCTCTATAGTGAGTGCTTCGGGATTTTCTCAAGATATCAAAGAAGCTCCTGCTACTATAAATGTGATTGGTAAAAAAGATTTAGAGAGTAAGCCTTATAGAGATGTTGCTGAAGCTATTGCTGATATTCCTGGTGTAGATTTATTTGCTAGTAAGGGAAAAACTGGATCTTATAATATCACCATGAGAGGTATTACCGGATATACTTTAGTTTTGATTGATGGGCGCCGTCAAGGGATAGGTGGAGAAGTAGGACCTAATGGTTTTAATGAAATTTCAAATTCATTCTTACCACCAATTTCTAGTATAGAAAGAATAGAAGTAATAAAAGGGCCAATGAGCACTTTATATGGTTCTGAAGCTTTGGGTGGTGTTGTAAATATCATCACAAAAAAAGTAAGTAACGAGTGGGAAACATCATTTAGTTTGGATAGTATTTTTAATGCACATAAAGAATGGGGTAATACTTATGGCGCAAGTATATATTCTAGTGGCCCATTGATGAATGATCGTTTGGGACTTACTTTGCGTTTTAGAGAATTTTATAGAGAGCAATCTAATGTTGAATTTAGTAATGGAAGTGGACAAAGAGTGCAAGGTGATCAGGCTCAAAGTCCTACAAAAGCTAATAATTTTAGTTTAGGAACTAGGTTAAATTACTTAGTAGATGATTATAATACCTTGATATTTGATATTGATTTTTCAAGAAATCACTATGATAATAAAAAAGGCCAACTAGGCACATTAACAAAACCAACAGATAAAAATGATGGCTCTTTAACAGGTGGTTATACAGACACTATGCAAGTAGATAAGTTGGTAACTTATTTAAGTCATGAGGGTGTGTATGAAGATTTTTCGATTACTTCTACCTTGCAGTATAACCGTGTAAGTAACGATGGGCGTGAGGTAGTTGGCCAAGCAAATCAGCCATTTTTAGGGCAAAATAGAGATATAGTTGCTGAAGATATTATTATAGATACAAAATCAGTTATTCCTTTAGGTCAAAGTCATATTTTAAGCGTGGGTGGTGAGTATAGACTTGAGAAAATGCAAGATAAAATTGCTAATCCTACTAATTTTGATCAATATTTATTAGCTTTTTTTGCAGAAGATGAATATAGTATAAGAGATGATTTAAGATTTACTTTTGGAGCAAGATATAATTATCATGAAATTTTTGGAAATAACATTTCTCCAAGAGCTTATTTAGTTTATAATCCTACTAGTGAGCTTACTTTAAAAGGCGGTGTTTCAACAGGCTTTAGAACCCCATATGCTAATAGATTGATAGCTGGTGCTTATAATTATAGTGGACAAGGTAAATATCCTATGTATGGAAATCCGAATTTAAAAGAAGAAACATCGCTTAATTATGAATTAGCCGCTGTTTATAATAATGATTTGTTTTATATTTCAGCAACTGGCTTTTTAACAAATTTTAAAGATAAAATTTCTAGTCAAAAATTTAGTAAAGAAAGTATGATTTTGGGTATTGGAAAATGTGAAGCTGATACATGCTATCAGGCGATTAATCATGGCAAGGTTGAGTATAGAGGCATAGAACTTGGAGCTGGGGTTACTCCTGTAGAGCATTTAAATTTAGATTTAGCTTATACTTATCTTGATAGTGAAATTAAAGATGCGCAAGATAAAACTATGATAGGAAAACCAGAAATTGATAGTCTAAAACACAATATCATGCTAAAAGCAAGTTATAATATCTTTAGCAAATTCACTCCATGGATAAAAGGCGAATGGCAAATAGATCGTTATATGGGTGATACAAATATTAATAGAGAGTATTATCAAGATGTCTTTTTAGCTTCTATGGGTGTGCGTTATGATATCAATAAAAAATGGAATATTAATGCGGCAATTTATAATCTTTTTGATAAAAGTTTTACAAATGATTGGGAGTCCTATAAAAACAAAGGTGAAGATACTTGGGTAAATACTTATAATCGCATAGAAGAAGGAAGAAGAATTTATATTTCAATCAACGGCAGTTTTTAATTTTGTATAGTTGGGGAGCCAAAGAGCTTATTGAGAGCTTCTTTGGTTTCGTCTTTAGGATCGTATTTTTTAGCATCTTTTTTAAAATTTTCAAAATGTTCATTTAAATTCGGAGTACTTTTTATTTCTTGTTTTATAGGAGTTTTGAATATATCTTGTAATTTTTGGGTATCTATAGTTTCTATTTTTTGAATTTTAATTTGTGTTTTTTCTCCAAAAAGCTCATGAAGCAAGACTTTGATTAATTTAAAGCCATTGTTTAGGGTTTTTCTATCATCATCTTTAGCATGTGAGCTAATACTTAAAATATCATCTTCAAAAGAAATAAACTGCGTAGTTTTTTTGAAAACTTCAGCTAAATCATAATCTCTTTTGTAAATAGCTTTTAACAAACTTTCATAAGGATTAAGTTTTTCTTCTTTAATTGTTTGTATAGAAAGAATTTCTTGTTGTTTTGGGCTTGGTGTGTTATCTTGTTTTGGACTTTTACTGTAAATAGCCTCATCAATACTTTTTAGATAAGTTGCTTCTATAAGCATGAAAGCCATAACACAAAGTACAAAACTATCATCATCGCTAGAATTTAACATAGTCTTAGCACGCGAAAGAATTCTAAAAAATCTTTCGTAAATTAACATAGAAAAAAGATTGTTTTTGGCAAAAAATGCTTCTTTTAAAAAAAATATCATCTCATCGATGACATTACTTGCCTCGTAATCTTCAAATTCTTTTAAAAACTCAAGAACTTTATCCTTATTGCTAGCTAAAATGGCTTGATAAAATTCTTCAATTTTAGATGGATCTAAAAAGCCTAGCATCGCAGTAATTTTTTGTGTTTGTATATAATTTTGACAATATACTATGGCTTGATCTAATAAAGTTAGAGTATCTCTTAAAGATCCGTTTCCACTTCTTGCTATGAGTTTTAAAGCTTCTTTTTCATAATTGATATTTTCTTTTTCTAAAATCCACTCAAGATGATTTAAGATATCGTGAATAGAAATTTGCTTAAATCTAAAATGCTGCGTTCTTGAAAGAACCGTAGCAGGAAGTTTTAAAGGGTCAGTTGTTGCTAGTATAAATTTTACATAGCTTGGTGGTTCTTCCAAGGTTTTAAGCAAGGCATTTGCTGCTTGTGGGGTAAGCATATGCACTTCATCGATAATAAAAATTTTAAACCTAGCTAAAGATGGAGCGTATTTAACTTGCTCGATAAGCTCTTGAATATCTTCTAAGCTTCTATGGCTTGCAGCATCCATTTCTATAATGTCTATATTAGAGCCACTGAGTGAAGATAAGCATTGAGAACATTCTCCACAAGGGTTAGCACTTGGTCCTTTTTCACATACTAGGGCTCTTGAAAAAATTCTTGCACTTGAAGTTTTTCCACTTCCGCGTAATCCTGAAAATAAATAAGCATGTGCTAAGCGGTTATTTTCAAGAGCATATTTTAAGCTTGTAGAAACAGTATTTTGCCCTACAAGCTCATTGAAATTTTTTGGTCTGTATTTAACAGCAAGAGCTTGGAGCATTACTACTCATTCATGATGGATAACAACTCTTCATTGCTTTTGGTTTTTAGCATTTTAGAGTATAAGAATTTTAAAGCTTCTATATCATCCATTTGTGAAATAGCTGATCTAATTGCCCAAATTTTTTGAAGTTTTTCAACACCTTGGAGTAATTCTTCTTTTCTAGTGCCTGATTTTATAATATTAATTGCAGGGTAAATTCTTCTGTCTGAAATATTTCTATCAAGAACGATTTCGCTATTTCCTGTTCCTTTAAATTCTTCAAAAATCACTTCATCCATTCTTGAGCCTGTTTCTATCAAAGCAGTTGCTATGATGGTTAATGAGCCACCATGTTCTATATTTCTAGCTGCACCAAAAAAGCGCTTTGGCTTATGCAAGGCATTTGCATCAACCCCGCCACTTAAAACTTTACCACTGCTTGGTGTGGCAGTATTATAAGCTCTTGCTAATCTTGTAATAGAATCAAGTAATATAATGACATCTTTACCTGTTTCTACCATCCTTTTTGCTTTTTCTATAACAAGTTCAGCCACTCTAACATGATTATAGGCAGGTAAGTCAAAAGTAGAGCTAAAAACCTCGCCTTTAACACATCTTTGCATATCTGTAACTTCTTCAGGACGCTCATCTACTAAAAGTACAATCAAATGAGCCTCTGGATGATTTTTAGCAATAGCGGTAGCTAGTTCTTTCATTAACTCAGTTTTACCAGTTCTTGGAGGTGCTACGATTAAGCTTCTTTGACCTTTTCCTATAGGGGCAAATAAATCAAGCATTCTGCCTGTTAATTTTAAAGGATCATATTCTAATTTGATTTTTTCAGTTGGAAAAATTGGAGTAAGATTGTCAAATAAAGGTCTTTCTCTAGCTTCTTTTAATGGAAGATAGTTGATTGCTTCAATTTTTAATAAAGCATAGTATTTTTCTTGATCTTTTGGCTCTCTAACTTGGCCAGTAACTATATCTCCTACACGCAGAGCAAATTTGCGAATTTGTGAGTTTGATACATAAGCATCATTTACACTATCGCTTAAATTTGAGTCCATTCCACGCAAGAATCCATAACCTTCAGGCGAAATTTCTAAAATTCCTGTAAAGAGTATAAAGCCACCTTTTTTGGTTTGTGCTTTTAGAATTTCAAAAATAAGATCTTGTCTTCTAAATTCTCTTGGATTTTCTATTTCTGCTTCATTTGCTATTTTTACTAAGCTTTCTAAATCAAGCAACTTTAAATCTTCTATTTTATAACCTTCAACAGGAATGTGTGTTCTTTGGTGTTGTTTCTTTTCTTTTGTATTTTCCATATATCCTCATAAAATGTAGAAAATGTAGTTTTTGTTTTAGTTTATTCAAAAAAGATTTTATTAAAAAAAATACTTTTTTGTCAAATTTTGGAAATTATAATATAGCTTTGTAAATAATTTTTAAAATTGAAAGTTTGAAAAAATGATAAAATATTGTAAAAACTTATAAAGAAAGTATAAAATGAGATGTAAGCATTGCCAATTAAGCTTTAAACAAGAACAAATGATAGAAAAAAATGGAAATTATTTTTGTTGTAAAGGCTGTGAAAGTGTATATGAAATTTTACAAGAGAATAATTTGGAGGAATTTTATGAAAAACTTGGTAATCAAACTTTAACCCCAGTAACAATAGAATATAGTATTAAAGACTATGAAAAATACATACAAAAAACAAAAGAAGGTTTTAGTGAGGTTTTTTTGCTAATAGAAGAAATTCATTGTGCAGCCTGTGTTTGGCTTAATGAAAAAATTCTCATTAAAAGCGAAGGAGTGATAGAGGTTGATATTAATTCTATTACCCATAAAGCTAGAATTGTTTTTGATGAAAAAAGTATTAATCTAGTAAAAATTATCCAAAATATAGAAAGTATAGGCTATAAAGCTAGTGTGTATTTACCTACAAAAAATGAACAAAGAGCAACTCAAACCAAAAGAGATTTTTATGCGAAATTAATAGTTGCTATAGCTTGCGTAATGAATATTATGTGGATATCTGTAGCTAAATATGCTGGGTTTTTTAGTGGTATGGAAGCTGATATTAAAGATATTTTACATTTTGCTGAATTTTTACTTTGCACTCCTGTACTTTTTTACACAGGCTCGATTTTTTATAAAAATGCCTATTATGCTTTGAAATTTAAAAATGTTAATATGGATACTCTAGTAATTAGTGGAGCAAGTTTAGCTTATATATATTCAGTGTGGGCAATGTTTTCAAGAGCTTCGCAGGTATATTTTGACTCTGTGGCGATGATTATTTGTTTTGTTTTTATAGGAAAGTATTTAGAGCTTTTAAGTAAGAAAAAAGCCCTTGATACGCTCGATCATTTGAGATCATTTTTAGGTAATGAAGTAAGGGTATTAAAAAATGACAAAATAGAAAATATTGATGTAGAAGAGGTGCAAATAGGAGATATTATAGAGTTAAAAGAAGGCGATAGAGTTTTAATAGATGGAGTATGTGTTAGTGGTAATATTAGTTTAGATATGTCTAGTTTAAGCGGAGAGAGTTTACCGCTTGATGTGCAAAAAGATGATATGATTTATTCTGCTTCTTTGGTTTTAAGCGGGAATGCTTTATATAAAGCAAATGCGCTTTATAAGGATTCTAAATTAGCTAGGATTATTAATTTACTTGAAAATTCAAGTGCTAAAAAAGCCAAAATAGAAAAAATGGTACAGCAAGTAAGTAAGTATTTTTCGCCTATTATTTTAATTTGTGCTTTGTTGTGCTTTGTTTTTACTTTTTTTGTACTAAATTTAGGTTTTGAAGAAGCCATGATACGCATGGTTTCTGTGCTAATCATAGCTTGTCCATGCGCTTTGGCTTTAGCTACACCGGTGAGTTCTTTAGTAGCAATTAGCACTGGTTT
The DNA here is from genome assembly GCF_025772845.1 of Campylobacter sp. CNRCH_2014_2849. Classification (NCBI taxonomy): domain Bacteria; kingdom Pseudomonadati; phylum Campylobacterota; class Epsilonproteobacteria; order Campylobacterales; family Campylobacteraceae; genus Campylobacter; species Campylobacter sp. CNRCH_2014_2849. The sequence continues at coordinate 8,804 of NZ_JAKMSW010000010.1, forward strand.
AAAGGAAAAAATTTTATTTAAAGAAGCAGGCGTTGTGGAGGATTTGAGCAAGTGTAATGTGACTGTATTTGATAAAACAGGGGTTTTAACAAAGGCTAGTTTGGAAGTTAAAAAAAGCTTTTTAGATGAAAGGTTGGATAAAAATGAATTATTAAATTTCTTACATTTAACTAACCACCCAGTGGCTAAAAGTATTTTAAAATTTTTAGATAGAAAAATAGATAGTAGAATAGAATTTGAAAAAGTTCAAAATTTTCAAGCAAGAGGCTATAAAGCCTTTTTAGGCAAAGATGAATTTTTGGGAGGGAATGAGAAATTTTTCAAAGAAAATCATATGCAAGTACAAGAATTTCAAACTACGCATTTTATATTTGCTAAAAATAAAACTATATTAGCAGTTTTTGAATTAGAAGATAGTATGAGAGAAAGCTCTAAAGAGTTGATTGAATTTATGAAAGAATGTAAAATGCAAATTTATATATTAAGTGGCGATAATTTAAATGCTGTGAGTAAGGTGGCTGAAAAATTAAAAATAAATAATTTCAAAGCCTCATGCATGCCAGAAGATAAAATGCAAATAATAGCTAATTTAAATCAAACAGGTAAGGTTTTAATGGTAGGAGATGGAGTAAATGATGCTTTAGCGCTTTCTTATGCAGGTGTTGGGGTTTCTTTAAAAGAAGGTTCTGAACTTGCTATGGAAAATAGTGATATTATATTGTTAAAAAATGACCTAAAAAGCTTACAAAAAGCCATACAAATAGCTAAAAAAACTTATCAAATTATTAAACAAAATTTAGCTTTTTCTTTATTTTATAATGCCTTGAGTATGCCTTTGGCTTTTTTTGGTTTGATTAATCCTTTAATTGCGGCTTTATCAATGTCTTTTAGTAGTATAATAGTGATTTTAAATGCTTTAAGGATTAAAAAATGAATGGTGTTTTAATGATGATGATAGGTGTTTCTATGGTTGCTTTATTTTTGGCAATTTGTGCTTTACTTTGGGGGATCAAAAATAAGCAATTTGACGATGATTATAAATTTACTATTTTAAATGATAGCGAAGAAGCTTTAAATGATGCAGCGATTTTGGAAAAAAGAAAAAAAGAAGCTTTGGAAAAGAAAAATCAAGAAAAACAGCCATAAAGGCTGTCAAATTATTTTTTTAAGCTCTCGATGTATTCTTCAATTGCTTTAAAATCTGCTTCTGTTAAACCTTTAAGGTTAATCTTCATGATTGCACCTTGGCCATAAGCATTTCTTTTACCTGCTGCATAATCTTTCATGTATTGTAATCTTTCAGCTGCAGTTAAAGTATTTAAAGCAGGAACTTTGTTAAGATAAACTTTATCTGCTTTAGCACCATGACATACTGCACATTTTTTATAAAGTGTAGCACCATCCGCAGCAAAAGCTGAAACACTAAGACATGCCAAAGCTGATAAAACAAGTAGCTTTTTCATTGTATCACTCCTATATAAATTGAAAATAAAATGTTTTTAATTATATGCTTTTTTTATTTAAAGTCGCTTAAAAAACTTTTTTACTTGATAAATTATAAAATCTTAAAAAAAATTCATTATAATTTTTTTATGAAAACAAAGGCGTTATTTTTAGATAGAGATGGAATTATAAATATAGATAAAAAATATGTTCATAAGATTAGTGATTTTGAATTTTGTGATGGTATTTTTGAACTTTGTGAATTTTTTCAAAAGCAAATTTTTTTAATTTTTATAGCTACTAATCAATCAGGTATTGCAAGGGCTTATTATAATGAAAAAGATTTTGAAATTTTAAGCTCGTATATGCTAGGTGAGTTTTTGAAAAAAGGCATTAAAATAGAAAAAATTTATCACTGCCCTCACTTAGAAAATTGTGAATGCCGTAAGCCAAAACCTGGCATGCTTTTAAAAGCACAAAAAGAATTTAATATAGATTTTTCACAATCTTTTTTTATAGGAGATAATTTAAGTGACATGCAAGCTGGAATTAATGCTGGTATAAAAAATCTATTTTTGATTAATGAAAATTATAATGATGATAAAAACTATAAGGTCTTTAAAAATTTAAAAGAACTTTTGTATTATTTAAAGGATAGGAAATGAAAATTGTGATAACAGGTGGAGCAGGTTTTATAGGCTCTGCTCTTGCTCTAAAACTTCAGGATAAACATGAGGTTTTGATTGTGGATAAAATGCGATCAAGTGCTACTTTTGAAAATGGAAATTTAGAAAGTTTTGGTCATTTTAAGAATATTTTAGATTTTGAAGGTGAGCTTTATGTGGGTGATATTACTGATGAAAAAACTTTAAAAGTTATAAAAGCTTTTAAACCTGATGCGATCTTTCATAAGGCTGCAATTTCAGATACAACTGTTTATGATCAAAACAAAGTTTTAAAGACCAATTTAAACACTTTTAAAGATTTTATAGAACTTGCTTTGGAACTTAATGCGAAATTAATCTATGCAAGTTCAGCCTCAGTTTATGGAGATGCTCCAAGCCCGCAAACTGTAAATTTAAGTGAAGCCCCTAAAAACCCTTATGCATTTTCAAAATTAATGATGGATAAATTAGCAAAAAAATATTTTGATAAAATGCATATAGTTGGGCTTAGATATTTTAATGTATATGGCAAGGGAGAATTTTTTAAAAATAGCACTGCTTCTATGATTTTGCAATTTGGACATCAAATTTTAGCGGGTAAAAGTCCGCGTTTGTTTGAAGGAAGTGATCAAATTTATCGTGATTTTGTGTATATTAAAGATGTTGTGAGTGCAAATTTACAAGCTTTAGAAGCAAAAAGTGGAATTTATAATGTAGCTACAGGTAAAGCAAGAACTTTTCAAGATATAGTAGATATTTTGCAAAAAGAATTAAACACTAATTATCCTTGTGAGTATATTCCTAATCCTTACAAAAATTCTTATCAATTCCATACTCAAGCAAAATTAGATGAGAGTTTTTCATATAAAGCTAAATTTAGTCTTGAAGAGGGTGTAAAAGATTATTTAGATGAGATCAAAAGGCTTTATGAAAAGGAAGTAAATGTTTGATTTTTTAAGTTCTAAAAAGCCAAAAATTTTAGTTGTCGGGGATTTTATGGTGGATCATTATATATGGTGTGATTGCACTAGAATTTCTCCAGAAGCTCCTGTAATGGTGATGAAATCACAAAAAGAAGATAAAAGACTAGGTGGAGCTGGTAATGTATATGCAAATTTAAAAAGTCTTGGTGCTGAGGTTTTTGCTCTAGGACTTGTGGGTAATGATGAGAGTGGGAGGTTTTTAAAAGAGAATTTAAATGCAAAATTATTAGTAGAAAAAGATAGAAAAACCCCTCTTAAGAGTAGAATTTTATCACATTCTCAGCAAGTTTTAAGACTTGATGATGAGAATGATTTTGATACTAAATTAGAAGATGAAATTATCCAAGAGTATAAAACAATCGCAAAAGATTATGATGCGATTGTTTTGAGTGATTATGCCAAAGGAGTTTTAACTTCAAAAGTAACAAAAGCTTTGATAGAGCATGCAAATACTTTAAATTTACCTATTTTGATTGATCCAAAAGGAAGTGATTTTAGCAAATATCAAAATGCAACTTTGCTAACTCCAAATAAAAAAGAAGCTATTCAAGCTTTAGGTGTAGAAAAAATTGATAATTTGGAAAAAGCTTTAAAAAAATTAAAAGATAATTTGAATTTAGCTTATTCTATTATAACTTTATCCGAAGAAGGAATAGCACTTTTTGATGAGAAATTACATATTATTCCCGCAAAAGCTTTGGAAGTTTATGATGTAACAGGAGCTGGAGATAGTGTTATAGCTATGCTTGCTTATGCTTTAGCCTTAAAAGTTGATATCGTAAAAGCATGTGAGTTAGCAAATGATGCAGCAGCTGTTGTGGTAGCAAAAGTAGGAAGTGTGAGTGTAAGTTTAGAAGAGATTAAAAATCTAAAAAAAGCTTCTTTTGAAGATAAAATTAAAAGCAAAGAAGAGCTTGTGAAGTTGATACAAAATCAAAAAGTAGTTTTTACCAATGGATGTTTTGATATTATGCATTATGGTCATATAAAATACCTTGAAAAAGCTAAAAAACTAGGAGATATCTTAGTTGTAGGTTTAAATTCAGATGAAAGCGTAAAAAGACTAAAAGGAAACTCAAGACCTATAAATTTAGAATTCCAACGCGCATGTATGCTTGCGAGTATGTATTTTGTAGATTATGTAGTGATTTTTAATGATGATACTCCTTATGAACTGATAGAGTTTTTAAAGCCTGATGTGCTAGTTAAAGGAGCTGATTATAAAGGCAAGGAAGTAGTGGGTTCAAATTTAGTAAAAAAAGTAGAATTAATTGACTTTGAAGATGGATTTAGTACTACTAATATAATTAATAGGATTGCAAATGATAAATAAAATTGAAAAGGAATTTATTCAACATCAAAAAACTCTAGAGCAAAGTTTGAATTTAAAAGAGCAAATTGCTACGGTTGCTCAAGAATTAAAAGTGTGCTTGAAAAGTGGTGGGAAAATTTTAATTTGTGGAAATGGTGGAAGTGCTGCAGATAGCCAACATTTTGCAGCTGAACTTAGTGGAAGATATAAAAAAGAAAGAAAGGCTTTAGCTGCTATTGCTCTAAGCACTGATACTTCTGCTTTAAGTGCTATAGGAAATGACTATGGTTTTGAATTTGTTTTTTCAAGACAAGTTGAAGCTTTAGCTAGCAATAATGATGTATTGATTGGAATTTCTACTAGTGGAAAAAGCCCAAATGTGATCAAAGCTTTTGAAAAGGCCAAAGAAATTGGCACTAAATGTATAGGGCTTAGTGGAAAAGGTGGTGGAGCGATGAATGCATTATGTGAGCATAATATAGTCGTCCCAAGTGATGATACGGCCAGAATTCAAGAAATGCATATTTTAATCATACACTGCTTGTGTGATCTAATAGAAGAAGAATATTAAGTTTGGGTTATTTTCCCAAACTTAAATAATATTCAATTTGATCTTTTTGTAAAATTCTAATTAAATTTGTACTTCCTGCAACACCTACTGGAAATCCTGCAGTAAGAGTGTAAACCCCATCTTTTTTCATAAGGCCTTTTTCAACTCCAAGTTTTACAGAATTGCTTAAAAGTTCTGTTAAATTTTCATGCTTTTCTATCAATATAGCAGGTTGAACTCCCCAGACTATACTTAAAAAATTTAAAGCTTTTTTAGAATGAGTAATAGCTATGATATCCATTTTTGGACGATACCTTGCTGTTTTAACCGCAGAAGCACCACTGCTTGTAATGGTAAAAATTGCATTTGCATTTAAATCAGTAGCTAATTGTGTGCTTGATTTGGCAATGATATCAGTTTCGTTAAAGCATTTAAAATTTTCAAATTTTTCATAAGGATAGTTTTTTTCTGTTTCAATGATAGTTTGAGTCATAATATCAACTGCATTTGCCGGATCAATCCCCACCGCACTTTCTTCGCTAAGCATAACCGCATCAGTGCCATCAAGTACAGCATTAGCAACATCTGAAATTTCAGCTCTTGTGGCAGTTTTTGATTTTGCAAGCGAAAAAAGCATTTGAGTGGCAGTGATTACAGGTTTATTGGCCTCATTAGCTTTTTTAATGATGAGTTTTTGTATATTTGGTACTCTATAATAAGGCACTTCAATGCCTAAATCTCCTCTTGCTACCATTATACCATCGCTGCTATTTATAATTTCATCGATATTTTCAACAGCATCAAATTTTTCTATTTTTGCAAAAATAGCAATTTTGGCATTATTTTCATCAAGTATTTTTTTAACTTCATCAATATCATGAGCATTTTGCACAAAAGATATAGCTAAAAAATCAACATCGTTTTTAATGCCCCATGCAAGATCATCTTTATCTTTTTGAGTTATAACATCGATATTGATTTTTGTATTTGGAAAATTAATTCCTTTATTTGAACTAAGCACCCCGCTATTTTCTACTTGGGTTTGGATAAAATCTTTTTCAACTTGTATAACTTTAGTTTTAATAGAGCCATCACAAAGATAGATGTATTCTCCCACTTTTAGCATAGAAAGAATTTCGGGATGATTAATACAGACTTTATAATGTTCATTAGAAAGTTTTTCTCCTTCAAAAGTATCCTTGTAAAAGTCTAGTCTATCTCCACTTTTTAGCTCAAAAGCTTCTGGAATTTTTAAGGTTCTAATTTTTGGTCCGCTAATATCTTGTAAAATTCCAATCCTTGCATTAAGTTCAGCTGCTACTTTTCTAATGGTGGCTAGATTTTGACTATGATATTCATGAGTTCCATGTGAGAAATTTAAGCGAAAAACATTCACTCCATTAATAATCATTTGTCTTATTGTAGTTTCATTTTCACTTGCTGGCCCAATTGTTGCGACTATTTTTGTTTTTTTTAACATTTCCTATCCTTTTTATAGCAGTTCGCTAGTAAATAAATCTTCATTAAAATTAGCACCCAAGTATTGACAAATAAGTTTTGCATCTCTATAACCATTACCAAGACAACTCGTAGCACCTGGGCTTGGTGTCATATTAAAAATTATACCCGGAATTTCAGTGATGCTAGCCTCTCCAAGCATTAATTCTCCTGCTTTTTTATCAAGCACTTGAGGTCGCACTCCTCCAAAATTTTTAGCATAGTAAATATCATCTGTTTTTAAACTAGGAACTATTTTTTTAGCATCTTTTACAAAAAGTTTTTTGTTGATATAAGGAATTTCAAATAAATAATTATAAAGAATATAATTTCTAATAGTAGAATCTTTAAAAAGATTAAAACAAATTTTAATTACATTCATATCAAGATTAAGTGTTTTAAAAAATTCAGGTAAAGATTTAAAGCCATGGTATCTTTCTAGCATAGGAATAACTAAAGCAGTAGGACCAAAACGGGTGTTCATGTTAGCTAGTAAATCAGGATCACCATGTAGTGCAGCAAATGGGAGTTTTGGATTTTGCACCATATAAACCTTACCATTTAAAATTTTTCTTTTTGCCATGTAAAAACTTCCTGCAACAGGAAAGCAAGATTTGTCTAAACCTATACCCATTTTATGTGCTAAAAATAACGAGTGTGCGCCTGCATTGACAATAATAGATTTCGCGCTATATTCTTTAAAATCTCTTGTTTTTATATAAAAAATATCATCTTTTTTTTCTATAAACACAACTTCTTGATTGTAAGCAACATGAGTATCTTTACCTTGTTTGCAAGCTTGCTCTATGAGATTTTGACTCATAAGTCCAAAATCTACTGTGGTATAAATTTCACCTTCTTCTACACCCATAGCTACTATATTATCCGCCCTATCATTGACACCATCTTCACCTAAAACAACATTTGGTTCTATTTGTTTGATTTCATTTTTTGTGTAAAATTTAATATAAGGATATAATTCTTTAAATTCTTCATATCTATTTTTCATATATTCACATTCTTTTTCCCCAACTGCAAGTGCAAGTTTTTGGTGTGAATACATGAATTTATTTTGTGCATTTTGCAAGAGCCCATATTTTACAATCATATCTGCTGTTTTTTTAACTTTTTTTGCTTTTTCCAAGGTATAGTTAGTTTCTATATCACCGCAGTGGATGGTTTGTGAATTACTTGTGCTGTGACTATTTAATGTTGCAGCGTTATTGTATTTTTCTAATAATGCAATACTTTTAATATCAGTATATCTTGCTAATTCGTAAAATGCTGCAGCACCAGAAATCCCACCGCCAATTACCACGGCATCAAAGTGTTTTCGATCCATTATCATCAATTCCTTTTGTGTATGTTTGATTTTGCTAATAATATCAAAATATAGTTGTTTTGAGTTTAAATAAAGCTTATAATTGAAAAGCCAAAGATATGGTTAATCTTTTAAAGTATAAAATTTTCACAAACAGCTTTTTTCATACCTCTAAAAATCAAAAATTTATCATAAATTGCATAATCAAAAAAATTTGCAAGAAATTGCCCATCGCCACCTGTGAAATATAACTTTTTATCATATGCACTATCTTTTATAAGTAAATATATACTTTTAAAAACTCCATAACTTAAAGCATCAATAGTTCTTTGGGGAAAGGCATCAAAGTTTATTTGAGTGTTAAGTTCGTGTTTTAAGCGAGAAGAAATATTAGCAAAAGATTTTTTGTAGCTTTCAATACCAGGTAGGATAAATCCTCCAAGATGGATTGAATTTGAAACAATATCCACAGTTATTGCAGAGCCAGCATCAACTACTACCCCATCTTCTATGGTATAGCAAGCTGCTATTCTATCAACTCCTAAATTCTTATAAATAGTATCAAAATTAAAATATGGGGCAAGGTTAATAAATAAAGGATTTTGCTTTAATCTTTGCTCTAAATTTGGATTAACATTGATGTAAAACACTTTTTGTGTCGGCTCATACTGTAAAAATTGTTCTATGCTCATAGAATGAAATTTTTGCTCATTTAAAAAACTTGCAGTTGTATTGCCAATATCACACAAAAGCATAACTTTGAATTCCTTTGGTGAATAAATATTCTTTTGCTTTTGAGCAAATTAGAGATTGATGAAAAATAAAATGATTTTTAAATTTTAAATTTAAAATTTGACTTATATTTTGAAAAATATTTTCAAATTCTAAACCCTCTTTTTTTAAAATCTTACTTTTTGCAAAAGAAAATAAAAATAAACAATATTGTTTTTTTGTATTTTCTCCATAAAAGCAAATTAGTTTTTTCTTTTTGCTAAAAGCATGGATATCCAAAGAATTAATATTTTTTAAAATAATTCCATGTTTAATAAGAATATCGCTTAGTTCTTGATTCATTTTAATTTAATTGTAAAACTTTATTGTGATAGAAAAATTTACCATTAGCCATAAAACTTTTTTTATCAATAGCTTCATTTAATTTATATACGGTAAAATCTTTCAGATTTGTATTTAATTTAATTAAATAGCCAGTTTTTTCAAATATATACAAAGAATCATTATATAATGTGCTTTTGGAAAATAAAGCAAATTGAAATTTTATTTCATCAATTTTTCTAAGATTATAATCATTTTTGATAACTCTTCCATCTTTTGTTAATATAAAAATTTCTTTATCATTAATATTTACCTCTTTAATGTTTTCGTTTAAGTATAAAGTTCTATTTGGTGTTACAACGATGATTTTTTGTGCTGTTGCGGCAACCATTGTATCGTTTTTAACATGAAGATAGATGATATTGTTAAAAAATTCTTCGCTACTTACTAAAATTTCTTTACTAACTTTTAGTGTACTTTTGTTAAGTATGGCTAATTTTCCATTAAGCATAGGGTATATGATAATGGTATTTAAAAAATAAGGATTAGCATAGCGACTATCTTGAGCATAAGCAGTGCCTAAATTTTGTAGCATTCTTATACCAAGATTTTTATTAGCATACACTAAAGTATTACTTGCTAAAATCAAAGCTATATCATCCCCATCTACATTAGCACTTACTACACTTTCGTTAAATTTATGAGAAAATAATTCTTCACCTTGTAAATTTAAAATTTTAAAATTCCCATCATTATCGGCTATAAGAATTTCTTCTTGACGGATATTTAAAATATTATAGTTTTTATCTATTTTTAAAGCAGTAATATTTCCTTTATTGTCTATGAAAGTATTATTATTTAGCTGAGCAATGTTGTTGTTAAAATTAACTATTTTTCCATTAATATTTTTAGAATTATAAGGAAGTTGTTCTAATTGTGTTGGTTGATAGTATTCCCTTTTAGTGCCACAAGCACTAAAAAATATTAAAGTAATAATAAATAAATAAAAATGCTTCATTTTATTCCTTGATAGTGTTTTAAGCTTGTGATGATTTGCCATAAAGGAGAATTTATAGGTATTTTATTAAATTCAACATCTGCGTTTTTAAAATCATTTTGTTTTAAAAATTCAAAACCTATTAATAGAGTATTATAATCTTTTAGAAAATCTGATTTTTGATTATTTTGGGCAAGCACTATTTGTTTTAACAAAGGATCTATATTAAGACTCAAGGTTTGATTAAGATCTTGATTATTTTGACCCATAATATATATGGTGTATAAATTTGCATTTTTTTGCTTTAATTCCTCAATTAATTTTTGATCTGAAGGATTTTTTAACAGATTATTAAAAATGATATTACTTTCTTGGATATTTTTTTCTTGTTTTATATTATAAATATAACTTCCACTAAAATAAAGAACTAAAAGAGCAATAAGAGCAATAAAATAATATTTGTATTTTCTTATAAAGCGTTCTGATTTGATAAAATTTTCCATCATTTGCTCTTGAGAGCTTAATTCTTCTTTTACTGCTTTCAAATTTTCTTTTAAAGCCATATTTTTCCTTTATTAATATAAAAAATGTTATTTTGTAATTTTAAAGTCTATAATTGTAACATATAAAAATGAAAAAATAAATTATTTTATGTTATAATTTTCAATCTAAACCAAAGAGTTTTATAAAATTAAAATTAAGGTAAATGATGCAAATTGATGATAAATTATTAACGAAACTTGAAAAGCTAAGTGCTCTAAAAATAGCAGATGAAAAAAGACAAGAACTAGAAGAGCAATTAAGCCAAATTGTTAATTTTGTGGAAAAATTAGATGAATTAAAACTTGATGATATAGAAGCCATGACTAGCACAACAAATGGTGGAACCTTATTGAGAAATGATGAGAGTAAAAAATCTGATGTGACAGATACGATAAGCAAGCATGCTCCAAATTCTCAAGATGGATTTTTTATAGTCCCTAAAATAATTGAATAAAATATTTGGAGTTTAGCGTAGATGGAAAATTTTTCGTGGTTTGATGTTTTTGTTTTAGGTTTGACTGTAATTTTAGGCTTAAAAGGCTTGGTGAGTGGCTTATTTAAAGAAATTTTTGGTTTATTGGGTATAGTTGGTGGGGTTTTACTTGCTTCAAGATATGCTAAAGAGGTAGCAGAGATTATCAATAATAATTTTTATGCAATTAAAAATGAAAATCTTGCTATTTTTGCAGGTTTTTTAGTTTTGTTAATCGTGATATGGATAGCATGTATGGCTTTGGGAAATATATTATCAAAAATGTTTAGCATGAGTGGTCTTGGTTTTATAGATCGTATAGGTGGATTTTTATTTGGAAGTGCTAAAATATTTTTAATTTTTGCAATTTTAGTTGCTTGTATTAATAATATAGAATTTTTAAATTCAAGTTTAGAAAAATATGCAAACAATAGTCATACTTTAAATTTACTTAGAAAAACAGGTGAATTTATAATGAATACTGATTTTACTCAAAATAGTTTAGAAAAAATAGAAGAAAGAATTAAAGATTCTAATATAAGTCTAAATTCGGAGGTAAATAATGCAAATTGAAAATATAGAATATGATGTTTTACTTGAGCGCTTTAAGAAGACACTTAAGGATAATGGCTTAAAATATACCAAACAAAGAGAAGTGCTTTTGAAAACTTTATATAATAGTGATATGCATTATACCCCAGAAAGTTTGTATGTGGAAATCAAGCAAAAAAATCCTGAATTAAATGTAGGTATTGCTACAGTTTATAGAACTTTAAATTTATTAGAAGAATCGGGCATGGCTACTTCTATATCTTTTGGAGCTTCAGGGAAGAAATTTGAACTTGCAAATAAACCCCATCATGATCATTTAATTTGTAAAAGTTGTGGAGAAATAGTTGAATTTGAAAATTCTATTATTGAGCAGCAACAAATGTTAATAGCAAAAGAATATAATTTTAAATTAACAGGGCATTTAATGCAACTTTATGGGTTATGTCCGCAATGTAGTAAAAAATAAAGGTATATTTAATGTTTGATAATATTTTAGAACAACAAAAAATTCAAAAAGCACAAGAATTAAAAAAGCTAGGAATTAATCCATATCCACATTTTTTGAAAAAAGAAATGAGTATAGTTGAATATAAAAATAAATTTGCATACATTAAAGATACGGAAAATCAGCGTGATGAAAAAGTATATGGAGTGTTAGCAGGAAGATTAAAACTTCTTAGAATAGCTGGTAAATCGGTATTTGCTAATATAGAAGATGAGCAAGATAATATTCAAATTTATTTTAATCAAAATATTTTAGGAGAAGAATATTTTGCTATTTTAAAAAAATATCTTGAAGTAGGAGATATTGTTTTGGTTAAAGGTTTTCCTTTTATGACTAAAACAGGAGAATTTAGTCTTCATGTTGAGCAAATTCAAATAGCTACAAAAGCCATAGTGCCTTTACCGGAAAAATATCATGGACTGACAGATATTGAGCAAAGATATAGAAAAAGATATCTTGATATGATTATGAATAGTGAAGTAAGAAAAGATTTTATTTTGCGTTCTAAAATTGTTTCTTACATTAGATCTTTTTTTGATAATAAAGGATTTTTAGAGGTTGAAACACCAATGATGCATCCTATTGCAGGAGGAGCAAATGCAAAGCCTTTTGTGACTTATCATAATGCTTTAGGCGTGGAAAGATTTTTAAGAATTGCTCCAGAATTATATCTAAAGCGTTTGATTGTAGGTGGTTTTGAGGCAGTTTATGAGATTAATAGATGTTTTAGAAATGAAGGAATGGATTTAACACATAATCCTGAATTTACTACAATCGAGTTTTATTGGGCTTATCACAATTATCATGATTTAATGGATTTAACAGAAGAGCTTTTTGCTATGCTTTTGGATAAATTAAATTTAGATAAAAAGCTCGAATTTGATGAAAAAATAATTGATTTTTCTAAACCATTTGAAAGAATTACTTATAAAGATGCTTTGAAAAAATATGGTGGTTTAGATGATGAGCTTATTGATAATAAAGAATTAATCTTAGAAAAGCTAAAAAAAGATGGTTTTGAAGCCAATGAAAAATTAGAATTAGGTCATTTGCAAGCTGAACTTTTTGATAATTATGTTGAAGATAAGTTGATTAATCCCACTTTTGTAATAGATTTTCCTATTTCTATAAGTCCTTTGTCTAGAAGGAGTGACAAGGATAAGGATATTGCTGAAAGATTTGAATTGTTTATCGCGGGTAGAGAGATTGCTAATGGATTTAATGAGCTTAATGATCCGCTAGATCAATATGAGAGATTCTTAAAGCAAATTGAAGCTAAAAATGCAGGTGATGAGGAAGCATGTGAAATGGATGAAGATTTTGTTAATGCATTGGGCTATGCTATGGCACCAACTGCAGGTCAAGGCATAGGAATAGATAGGCTAGTTATGCTTTTAATTAATAAAAAATCAATTCGTGATGTAGTGCTTTTCCCAGCTATGAGACCACTTAAAAATGAGGTAAAAGGAGAGTAAATGTTGGAAAATTTTGATAAAGAAATTTTTGATTTAACCCAAAAGGAGCTAGCAAGACAATGTGATGGTCTTGAAATGATAGCGAGTGAGAATTTCACTATACCAGAAGTAATGGAAGTAATGGGGAGTATTTTAACAAATAAATATGCAGAAGGCTATCCTGGTAAAAGATATTATGGTGGATGCGAATTTGTTGATGAAATTGAGACAATTGCTATAGAAAGATGTAAAAAACTTTTTAATTGTAATTTTGCCAATGTACAACCTAATTCAGGTTCTCAAGCAAATCAAGGTGTATACATGGCATTGTTAAATCCTGGTGATAGAATTTTGGGTATGGATTTAAGTCACGGAGGACATTTAACTCACGGTTCTAAAGTAAGTTCTTCTGGAAAAGTTTATGAAAGTTTTTTTTATGGGGTAGAGCTTGATGGGAGAATTAATTATGATAAAGTTAGAGAGATAGCAAAAGAAGTTAAGCCAAAACTTATTGTTTGTGGTGCTAGTGCTTATCCTAGAGTGATTGATTTTGCTAAATTTAGAGAAATAGCAGATGAGGTTGGCGCATATTTATTTGCTGATGTTGCGCATATTGCAGGATTGGTTGTAGCAGGTGAGCATCCTAGCCCGTTTCCCTATGCTCATGTTGTAAGCTCTACAACACATAAAACTTTAAGAGGTCCAAGAGGCGGGATTATTATGAGTAACGATGAAGAAATTGCCAAAAAAATCAATTCTGCAATTTTTCCGGGTATTCAAGGTGGTCCATTAATGCATGTAATTGCCGCCAAAGCTGTTGGATTTAAATATAACTTAAGTGATGAGTGGAAAATTTATGCTAAGCAAATCATTAAAAATACTGCTACCTTGGCTCAAGTTCTAATAGATAGAAAATATGATTTAGTTAGCGGTGGTACTGATAATCATTTAATTTTATTAAGCTTTTTAAATAAAGATTTTAGTGGTAAAGATGCAGATTTAGCTTTAGAAAGAGCAGGTATTACAGCAAATAAAAATACGGTTCCAGGGGAAACTAGAAGTCCATTTGTAACGAGTGGTTTAAGACTTGGAACAGCAGCTTTAACAGCAAGAGGTTTTAAAGAGGAGCAAATTGCTATTGTTGCAAATTATATAGCTGATATTTTAGATGATATACAAAATACAAAACTACAAGAAGAGATTAAAGTTAAACTGAAAAATTTGGCAAGTAATTTTATTATTTATGAAAGGGCTTTATTTTGATTACAACTATGGATTTGGCTTTAATTAAAATGGTTACAAGCCATTATTATATTAAGCGTAATGCTATAATTAACAAATATGAGCATAAAGGTAGAATTTTTTTTGATAAATTCGAAAAAGTAAATGCTCCTTTGACAGCTAATGTTATACAAGAACATATGGAAAAAAAGATTATTGTAGCACACTCTTTGATTAATAGTTTTGATAAGGTTGAAAATATTGTATTTGATTACAATGGTTTTAACGCAGAGCGTTTTTGGCATAGAGCACAGCTTGTTTTAAGGGAAGAAGGTTTTATAAATTTTACTGCCTATAAAACAAGAACTAATAATCATTTGCATTTGTATATCCATAAAGGACATACTACTTTTAATGAAGCATGCTCTTTGGGATCAAAATTATCTTTGCTTTTTTCTCAAAAAATGCCTGTAGAGTGGAAAGTTTTTCCTAGTATGGATATACCTAAGGAATTTAATATTTTAACTTTACCTTATGAGGTTTATCAAAAAGAGCGTGGCGCTTCTTGGTCTAAACATATGTAATTTTTGAAAGGATGAAAAATGGAAGAAAACAACAAAAATGAATTTGATGATATTATCTTGCAAAAAAGCAATAAAAGTGAAAAACTTAAAAAAATTTTACTCAGATCGATTATTTTAATTATTGTGTTTTTGGTAGTAATGATAGCAATGAAGTTAATTAATGATCCAGGCGAGGAAAAATCACTACAAATGCCATCAGAGCCGCAAGAGCAAGCTTCTTATGAAAATAATTTTAATTCTTTGCCTATTACAGATAATACTAAAGAAGAGGATGAATTCGAAGCTTTAGCTAGAAAACTGAAAGAAGAAAGTTCATTGGCTGATGCAAATAATACCATAGAGGAAAAACAGGAAATTCCAAGCAATAGTGTATTAGATCAAATTACATCAACAGAACCAAAAGAAGAACCAGCTAAGGCGGAAGAAAAACAAGAAGAGATTAAGCCTGTAGAAAAATCTATAGAAAAACCAATTCAAAAACCTTCTGAAAAATCAAAAACTAATGTTGTTGAAAAGCCAAAAACCCCAGAGCAAAGCAATGCAAATGAATTGTTTGAGAGTATAAAAACCACAAGTATTCAAACACAACTTCCTGCAGGTGCTTATATTCAAGTTTTTTCTTTAAATAGTCTTGATCCTAAATCAAAAGAATTAAATATACTTAAAGAAAATGGATATGAATATAAAATTTACAAAACAACAGTAAATGGCAAAGAACTTACAAAAGTTTTAGTTGGGCCTTATAAAGAAAGCGAATTAAAAGCTGAATTGGAAAAGGTGCGTTCTAAAATCGCAAAAGGTGCTTTTACTTTTAGAGTAAAATGAAAATTTTCACAGTTATAGGTGATCCTATTGTGCATTCTAAATCTCCAAGAATGCACAATAATGCTTTACAAGTTCTTAAAAAAGACGCAATATATACAAGATATCATTTAAAAAATAAAGCAAAATTAAAAGAAATTGTTCAAAAATTTGATGGAGCAAATATTACTATACCTTTTAAAGTAGAAGCGTATAAAATTGCAGATTTTTGTGATGAAAGTGTTAAGCAAATAGGATCTGCCAATACTTTAATAAACAAAGATGGTAAAATTTATGCTTGCAATACAGATTATTTGGGATTTTTAAAAGCAATTGAAAATTTTTTTTCTATTAAAAATGCTTTGATTTTAGGTGCTGGTGGCACCGCTAAAGCTTTAGCTTATGCTTTAAAATCTATAAATATTGAAGTTGCAATAGCAAATCGCTCTAGTGTTAGATTTAAAAATTTAAATAATTATCCATGTTTTTTATATGATCAACTTGATTTAAATACACAATTTGATTTGATAATAAATACGACTAGTGCAGGTTTACATGATGAAAGTTTACCTTGCGAAGAAAGGATTTTAAAAAATATTTTTCAAAAAACTAAGTATGCTTTTGATGTTATTTATAGTAGAGAAACATCTTTTTTAAAGTTGGCACGAGAAAATGGATTAAAAATAAAAGATGGCACGCAAATGCTTTTATGGCAAGGTGTTTTTGCTTTTGAGCTATTTTTAGAGTGTCAAAAAACAGAAGAAATTTATAAAGCCATGGAGATGGCTTTAAAACTTCCTTAGTGACTAAACCAAGATTTGATTTTATCAAACAAGCTTTCTTGTTCTATAAAAGCTTCCTCATTTTCTAAGCCAAAGCTTTTTTCAAGTTGCAATAGTAGATTTTTTTGTTCATCAGTAAGTGTTTTTGGAAATTTTATTTCAATTTGTACAATATGCGAACCAAGTTTTCCATTGTGAATATTTTTAACACCTTCATTAGCTAATTCAAATTTTTGTTTATCTTTTGCACCCACTGGAAGTTTAAGATCAGCTTCTCCTCTTATGGTGGAAATTTTAATTGTCTTTCCAAGAGCAGCTTGGGTAAAAAATACAGGTACTATGGTATATATATCATCATCATGTCTAATAAATTTATTATCATCTTCTACAACGATTTTGATATACAAATCACCTCTTTGAGAAGAATTTGGAAGCTCATTTGCTTTGTTTTGCACTCTAAGACTCATACCATTATCAATACCTTCTGGTATATCAAGTTCTATATGATCTTTTATTTCTTCATAACCATTTCCATGGCATGTCTTACACTTATTTTTTATTATTTTCCCACTACCCTTGCAATGATCACAAGTTTGTACAAAAGTCATAAAACCTTGTCTAACACCAACTTGTCCTTTTCCTCCACAATGAGAACAAGTATCTTCTTTTCCATTTTCTGATCCACTACCATTGCATATTTTACAAAATGTTTTATAAGTAAAATCAATTTCTTTTTTGCAGCCAAAAACAGCCTCTTTGAAGCTAATCTTTACCGCTATTTTTAAATCATGTGAATATTTATTTTCCCTTTCTTTTTTACGCGTTGAGTTTCCAAAACCAAATCCATCTCCAAAAAAACTTGAAAATATATCCCCTAAATCAACATCTCCAAAACCACCAAAACCACCGGCCTGTCCTTTTAATCCTTCTTTGCCGTATCTATCGTATATACTTCGCTTTTCATCATTACTAAGTACTTCATAAGCTTCATTGACAAGTTTAAATTTTTCTTCAGCTTCTTTATCTCCTTGATTTCTATCAGGATGATATTTTAATGCCATTTTTCTATAAGCTTTTTTTATAGTTTCTTTATCTGAAGTTTGAGAAATTTCTAATATTTCATAATAATTAAGTTCCACTTTTTTCCTCTCTTGAAAAATTAATATTATAATTTTAGCAAAAAAATAAATGAATAGTTAAATTATGTGTTATAATATTAAGTTTGTAACATATTTTCACTAATAAGGGGTAGAGATGATTAATGTTTTAATGATCGAAGATGATCCAGATTTTGCAGAGTTTTTAGCAGAATATTTGGCCCAATTTAATATCAAAGTTACTAATTATGAAGATCCGTATTTGGGAATGAGTGCTGGTATAAAAAATTATGATTGTTTAATTCTTGATTTAACTTTACCTGGACTTGATGGTCTTGAAGTTTGTCGCGAAATAAGAGAAAAATATAGTATTCCTATTATTATTTCTTCAGCTAGAAGCGATTTAAGTGATAAAATTGTAGGACTTCAAATAGGTGCGGATGATTATTTACCAAAGCCTTATGATCCTAAAGAAATGCATGCAAGAATTATGAGTTTAATCCGTCGTTCAAAACGCGTAAATGAAACTCCTGAAAAAATAATTAATTCAGCTTTTAAAATTGATGAAAAAAGACATGAGATTAGTTACAATGAAGAGGTTTTAATTTTAACTCCTGCTGAATATGAAATTTTAAGTTATATGATAAGACAACATGGATTTTCAGTTAGCAGAGAGCAGCTTGTGTATCACTGCAAAAGCTTGAAAGATAAAGATTCTAAAAGTTTAGATGTAATTATTGGTAGGCTTAGAACTAAGATCGGCGATAGTTCGAAGGCACCAAAGCATATTTTTTCAGTTAGAGGGATAGGATATAAATTAATAGGATGAAAGTAACTATTAATCTTAAGATTACCGTTCTTTTCGCAACGGCTTTTTTGTTTGTTTGTGCTTTGTTTGTGCTCTTGGGTAAGGTTCAGGTTGATTCTTATTTAACCAATGAGCAAAATAGACAAAAAGAAATTGTAGAAAAAATTATATATAATTTAGAAAGAAAAGAAGGTTTTTCAATTCATGATTATCTTCTTTCTAAGTCTTTTAAAATAGTTGAAAATGAACGCAGTGCAAAACATATAGTTGCAAAAGGTGAAAAGGTGCTTAAGGTTAATTCTGCTTACGGTAGTTTTTCTTCTATTATTTACCATAATCAAATTTTTTTTTATGTTGAACAAGTTAATTTAAAGCAGCTTTATGAGCTAAATGCATCTACGCGTTTAGAGTATTTGTTTTTACTAAGTTTCTTTTTTAGTTTGATTTTGATTATATTTTTATATTTTTCTGTTTTAAGATCTTTAATGCCTTTAAAAATTTTAAAAAAGAAAATTAAAAATATTAGTGCTGGAAAAATAGAACCTTTATCCGAATATTCACAAATTAATGATGAGATTTCAGAAATTTCTTTTGAATTTGACCATGCTATTAATAAAATACAAGAATTAGTAAAATCAAGACAATTTTTTTTAAGAATGATTATGCATGAACTTAAAACACCTATTGGAAAAGGTAGGATAGTTTGTGAGATGCTAGACAATCAAAAACAAAAAGACCGCTTAGTAGCGATTTTTGAAAGACTTGAATTATTGATTGATGAATTTGGTAAAATTGAAAAAGTTTTATCTAGAAATTGCCAACTAAATTTGCAAACTTATCATTTGAGCCTAATTTTAGAGCAGGCTGAAGATTATCTCATGAGAGATGATTTTTATCAAAAAGTTAAGATTTCTTACAAAGAAGATACTATGATTGTTGCTGATTTAGAACTTTTTTCCTTAATGCTTAAAAATTTGATTGATAATGCTATTAAATATTCTGACGATAAAGCTTGTGAGATTATATGTTCAGGGGACTATGTAATTGTAAGAAATAAAGGGGTTCAACTTAAAAAAACTTTTGATTATTATTTGAAACCTTTTGTAAGAGAACAAAATACTCAAGTTGAAGGTATGGGATTGGGGCTTTATATTATCAATAATATTTGCAATCTTCATGGTTATAATTTAACTTATAGTTATGAAGATGGTTATCATATTTTTAAGATTGTTTTTTCAAGGTTAAAATGACTTGAAAGATTTAGAAAAATTTAATGAATTAGTAAATGCATTTTCTGCATTGCCTACTATCGGTAAAAAGTCCGCATTAAGACTTGCTTATTATGTTTGTATAAAAGATCCTTTGCTAGGTTCTAAACTTGCTTATAGTATTGAAGAATCCATTAGAGGAATTAAAAAATGTATACAATGCGGGGCTTTAAGTGAAAATGAATTATGTGAAGTTTGTTCTGATATAGAAAGAAATAATAATATTATTTGTATAGTGCAAGATCCTAAAGATGTATTAATTTTAGAAGATAGTAAAAGCTATGATGGGCTTTATTTTGTACTAGAAAATACTAACGAAGAAAATATTACTAAATTAAGAGTAATGATTGAAAATAAAAATACTAAAGAAATTTTTTTCGCTTTTACTCAAGGCTTAAATTCAGATGCTGTAGTTTTTTTTATAGAGGAAAAATTAAAGGATTTAAATTTGAGTTTTTCCCAAATAGCCCAAGGTATTCCAAGCGGTGTTAGTTTGGAAAATGTCGATTTTATATCTTTACATAAGGCTATTAATCATAGAACTAAACTTGATTGATATATTTTTTAAGTAAAATTATCCATTCATTTTTGCTAATGTCATTTATAATTTCATCGGCAAAATCGCAATTTTTAACTCTATTTTTGGTAAAAAGTAAAATTTTATTTTGTGAATTTTGTATTTTATACTCATGTAGTATTTGACTAAAATGTAAAATATCGAACTTTATGACTTCATAATCAACCAAAATTAATCTAAAATTTAATTTTAAAGCATTCTTAAAATCACTTAGGCTATCTACGATTTGATTATTTGAGCAAAATTGATTGGTTATATTTAAAATTAGATTATTTTCAAAACTAGAAGATTTAAAAATCAATACATTGTATAAATTTGCTATTTGATAACTTTCTTCTTTAAAATTTGCACTTAAAAAATTGATAAGATCTTTGACATCGACATCTACAAATGTGTAGTTTAGCGTATTTTTTATTTTCTTCTTTGAAATAATAAAGGAATATTTTTTCTCTACTTTTTGAAAATCATCAAAAATTTCACTACTAATGCCTATATCTAATAAAATACATTGTAATAAAAAATTTTCAATCATATCATCATTTACAATGCATGCGTGGATATTCTTAAAAATAATATTTTTTGTTTTTGTACTTATTTGATATTTTTTTAAAATCGGTTTTAGTGCAATGGAATTTTCTAATCGCATATAGTTAAAACTTTGAATAAGATATTGCAAGTTTTTTTGTAAAAGTTTGTTTTGTATTTTTTGATCTTGCAATTGTTTTTGCGTTAGCTCAAATGATGTTTTTAATTTTTCTTTTAGATCTATTAAAGAGGTTGAACTTGATATTTTTAAAAATTTTTCTATTTCTTGAATAATGATATTATCTTTTTTAAGTTTTTGATTTTTTGTGATTAAATAAATACATGTAATGATAAATATTAAAATACTAATAGAGGTATAAATATAGAATAATTTTTGATCAATTGGATATAAAAAATAATAATTGAAAAAACATAAAATCAAAGTTAAAGAACTAATAAAAAATATCATAAATTTTCCTTAATTATTTTGGCTATTTTTATATTAGAAAGTGATTTTAATTCATTAAAATCGGCTTTACTGATTTTATCAAAACTACCATAATAATCTAAAAATTTTTTAATATAACCTTGAGAGATTCCAAGTTGTATCAACTTAGATCTTTGTAGGTCCTGTTTTCTTTTTGTTTTTTGGTGAAAACTAATTGCGAAGCGATGTGCCTCATCGCGTAATTTTTGTAAAAATTGCAATTTTTTATCATCGGTAGAAAGTTGAATTTTTCCTTCTTGAGTATAAATTTTATCTTTTGCACTTCCTTTTGCTCTATAAGCTTTAGCATCTATTTTTTCTTTAGATATAGCTAAAATATCCACATTTGCTCCAGAACTTTTAATAATATCATTTGCTAGTTTCAATAAGGCATTCCCACCATCAATCAGCCATAAATCAGGCGGTGGATTTTTATCAAAGGATAAAGCTCTTTTGCTAAGGATTTGAAGCATTTGATTATAATCATTTTTATAAGATAAATGATAGTGTCTATAAGAGCTTTTATCAAATTTCCCATCTTTGAAGGTTACTAAAGCACCTACAATTGCATCACCTTGCATATGAGAATTATCAAAAATTTCTATATGATTGGGATAATTTTGCAGATTGAAAAAATCTTTTAATTCTTTTAAAAATAAATAATTTTCATTTTTTAAATGCTTTTGTATGTTTATTTTTGCATTTTCTAGAGCAAGCTCACACAGGGCTTTTTTTTCACCAAGTTTTGGCGATTTAAGGTAAAATTTTTTAGAAAATCTCTCGCTGAGTAGATCTTGCAGTAGCTTCATGTCTTCAAAATCTTTGTGTGTATAAATATGAGTTGATTTTATTGGAGATTCTTGTGTGTAATTTTCTAGAATATATTGTTTATAAATTGCATTTAAGTCAAATTCGTTTTGATTATTAAGAGCTAGTATTTTATGATTTGAACTAATGATTTTACCATTATTTATTACAAAACGCACCATGGAGAGTATGTTTTCTTCACAATAAATAGCATAAATATCAAAATCTTCTAATTTTGCAAGGTCTATTTGTATTTTTACACTTAAATCTTCAATTGTTTTAATTTGATCCCTTATAAGAGCTGCTTCTTCGTAGTTTTCACTCTTTGCGTATTCAAGCATTTTATTTTCTAAATTTTTTGTTAAAGATAAGGGATTTAAAAGAGCTTGCGTGGCTTTTTGGATAATTTTTTCATATTCTTGTTTAGAAATTTTTTGCTCGCACGGACCTTTGCAACGCTTAATCTGATAAAAAAGACAAAGTTCTTTGCAAGATTTCTTTTGTCTTAGCTCAAAAGATAAATATAAAGCATTTAAAAGCTCTTTTGCGCCTTTAAAAAATGGACCAAAGTATTTTATTTTATTTTTTTTGATGATTTTTCTTGTAATTTCAAATCTTGGAAAATCTTCATTTAAGTCTATATAAATATAAGGGTAGGTTTTATCATCTCTTAATAATATATTGTATTTTGGATGAAGTTGCTTTATAAAAGAATTTTCTAGTATTAAAGCATCGGCCTCACTTTTTGTGGTAATAAATTCTAAATGATGTGTTTGGCTAATCATTTTTTGAATTCTTAAGCTATTGCTAGGATTTGGGCAAAGATTTGGAGTGAAATTAAAATAACTTCTAACGCGGTTTTTTAAATTCTTGGCTTTACCTACATATAAAAGCTTACCTTGTATATCAAAATACTGATACACGCCAGGTAAATTAGGCAAGGTTTTGAGTTCATTTTCAAGCATTTTTTATAAGCTTTCGTAGTTCTTCAAATTTATTATATAAAATAGGATTTTCAAAATGGTTTTTAAAATTTCCATTAGAAAGTTCTAGATGAGTTTTTTTATGTGCGTTAAAAGTATTGTTTTTGGATATAAAGTTTTTGTCGCTAAGTATTTTTATATTTTCCACTTTAGCAAAATTACTCATTGGCTTAGCTAAAATATAGTTTTTTATGAGACTTTTAATCATTTTTTTGGTATTATCGTGATTAAGCTCCATATATGCAATGTGGTGTTTAACTAAAATAATTAAAGTATTATTTTTTATAAAGAGTTTAGTAATTATTTGTTGGTGATTATGGTTAAACAGTTTTAAAAACTCTTTATATTGCAAAAGTGCTTTTAAAGGTCTATAATGTTTATATTTTTCAGAATTAGCAAATATATCAATAACATCACGACTTGTTTTAATTTTATTTTCAACTTCCATTTAATTATTGTAACATTTTTTTTATTAATATTTTTAAGTGCATGTGGTTATAAAGCTCCTCCATTTTATGAGATAAAAGATAATAATGGCAGTGTAAAGGAAATAAAAAAATTCCAATCTTTGGAGAGTGAAATATGAACAGAATATTTTTTTTACTTTGTTTTGGTGCTAGTTTTTTACTAGCAAATCAAAATCATGAATTAAATTTAGCTTTTAGTGTTTTAGGTGTAAGTGTTTTAATAATTTTTGTATTGGGGTATTATTTTATAGCAGCGGAAGAAAAATATCATATCAATAAAACTAAACCTGCTTTATTTATAGGAACATTTTCTTTTATTGTCATTGGTATATATATGGTAGTAAATGATTTAGACACGCAAATACTTGAAGAAAGTGTTAATCATCTTATCTTGGAAATCGCACAAATTGTGTTTTTCTTAATAGCAGCAATGACTTTTATAGAAGCATTAATAGAAAGATCGGTTTTTGAAACTTTAAAATACAAACTTGTAAGCAAGGGTTATACTTATAGAAAATTATTTTGGCTAACAGGAATTTTGGCTTTTTTTATCTCTCCGATTGCAGATAATCTTACAACGGCTTTGATTTTATCTACTGTGCTTTTAACTATAGATAAACATAATAAAGAATTTTTAATCCCAGGTGCTATAAATATTGTAGTAGCAGCTAATGCTGGTGGAGCTTGGTCGCCATTTGGTGATATTACTACTTTGATGGTTTGGACGGCAAAAAAAGCTACCTTTTTTGAATTTTTTGCTCTTTTTCCTGCTTCTTTTATTGGATGGTTTCTTACGGCTTATTTGCTATCGCGTTATGTGCCTGATGTTGAGCCAAATTTTCATAAAGATAATCTAGAAAAAGTTGAAATTAAACCAGGTGGTAAAGTATTTATTGTGCTTGGTTTTTTAACTATCGCTTTAGCAGTTTTTATCCATAGTATTTGCGATTTGCCTGCAATGTGGGGTATGATTTTTGGTCTTTCTTTGCTCAGCTTATATATGTATTTTTTCAATAGAAAACAAGGTAAAAAAGATTTAAATATTTTTCATTATATGACGCGTATTGAAATGGATACTTTATTATTTTTCTTTGGAATTTTATCTGCTGTGGGCGCTTTACATTTTGTTGGATGGCTTGCTTATGCTTCCGATCTTTATACAAAATTTGGAGCTACTAGTATTAATATAGGCGTAGGATTTTTATCTGCTATTGTAGATAATGTTCCGGTTATGAGTGCGGTATTAAAAGCTAATCCAAGTATGGATGATACTCAATGGCTTTTAGTAACTCTTACAGCAGGAATTGGAGGATCATTAATAAGCTTTGGCTCAGCAGCTGGTGTGGGGGTAATGGGAAAAATGAAGGGAATTTATACTTTTAACTCTCATTTAAAATATGTATGGACGATTTTAGTTGGATATATAGTATCTATTATAGTTTGGTATGTACAATTTCAATTGTTAAATTTATAAAGGAGTTAGATGAAAAAAGCAGATATTTTGGTTTTGGACTTTGGTTCGCAATATACACAGCTCATTGCAAGAAGATTAAGAGAGCAGGGCGTATATGCAGAAATTTTACCTTTTAATGTAAGTCTAGATGAGATTAAAATTAAAGAGCCTAAGGGTATTATTTTAAGCGGTGGACCGGCTAGTGTATATGCAAATGATGCTTATTTTTGTGATAAAGGTGTTTTTGATTTAAATATACCAGTTTTAGGAATTTGTTATGGTATGCAACTTATGGCACATCATTTTGGTGCAAATGTAGCTCCAGCAGGTCATAAAGAATATGGCAAAGCAACTATAGATATTCAAAATGATAGTGACTTGTTTAAAAATTTACCTAAAAAACAAACGGTATGGATGAGTCATTCTGATAAGGTAGAAAATTTACCACAAGGTTTTGAGGTTTTAGCAACAAGCGAAAATAGTCCTTTTTGTGTATTTGGAGATGAAAAGCGTAAATTTTTTGCTTTACAATTTCACCCTGAAGTTCAACATAGTGAGTTTGGAAAAAGCATCTTAAAAAATTTCGCTAAGTATGCATGTAATTGTGATAGTATATGGAATATGGGATCTTTTGCAAAAACTCAAGCGCAAAAAATTAAAGAAGAAGTGGGTAATGATAAGGTATTATGTGCTGTTAGTGGTGGGGTTGATAGCAGTGTAGTGGCTGCATTACTAGCAAGTGCGATAAAAGATCAAGTGGTAGTAGTATTTGTTGATAATGGTCTTTTAAGAAGCGGTGAAAAAGAGCAAGTTGAATATATGTTTAGACATACTTTAGGTATTGATCTAATTAGTATTGATGCTAGGGAGATTTTCTTAAGTCGCTTAGCAGGTGTTAGGGATCCTGAACAAAAGAGAAAAATTATAGGAAATACCTTTATAGAAGTTTTTGAAGAAGAAGCTAAAAAACATAAAGATGTAAAATATTTAGCACAAGGAACTTTATATACTGATATTATTGAAAGTTCGGTTGTAGGAGCTAGTAAAACCATAAAATCTCATCATAATGTGGGTGGGTTACCTGAAAAGATGAATTTAAAACTTATTGAACCTCTAAAAGAAATTTTTAAAGATGAGGTAAGAGCTTTAGGAATAGAACTTGGCTTGAGTAAAGATGTAGTTTATCGTCATCCTTTTCCGGGACCAGGGCTTGCTATACGCATTATGGGTGAAGTAAATGAGCCTAGTTTGGAGTTTTTGAGAAAAGCTGATGTGATTTTGATTGAAGAATTAAAAAGCAGTGGTTGGTATGATAAAACATGGCAGGCTTTTTGCGTGCTTTTAAATGTGCAAAGTGTTGGCGTAATGGGTGATAATAGGACTTATGATAATGCAGTTTGTGTGCGTGTGGTGAATGCAAGTGATGGTATGACAGCTACTTTTTCTCATTTGCCTTATGAGTTACTAGAAAATATTTCACGCCGTATTATTAATGAAGTAGAAGGAATTAATCGTGTGGTGTATGATATTTCTAGTAAGCCGCCAGCGACTATTGAATGGGAATAGTTATTTAGTGCAAAAATAAACAAAAGCAGGAGGGAGATTTTGCCAAATGATAGGTGAAATTTCTACCTTGCTAAAAGTAGTAAAAAGTTTTTTCTTAAAAGCTCTTCCTTTTGGCGTGGGCAGTATATATGCAAATGTTGCAAAGCAACCATTTTCCTCTAAAACTTCATGAATGGACTTTAATAATAAATCTTGTTCTTTGGAATTTAATAAAGCCCAAGGAATTCCAGAAATAATTAAGTCTGCGTTGTTGATTGCTCTTTTTTCTAACATATCAGGTAGAAATTCCGCTGATCTAATTTCTAAATCTATATTTTTTATATTTTGTTGTAGTTTTTTTGCCATATGTGGATTAATTTCAACTGCAAAAAATCTTGCATCATGATTTTTTTGCTTAAGGATATATTTGGTAAAACTTCCTGTTCCAGGTCCTATTTCAATAATATTTTTTGCATGTTGGACATGAGAGGTTATGAGTTTGCTTAGTTTTTTTGAGCTTGCACAAAATGCTCCTGTTTGCCTTGGATTTTTAAAGTATTGATATAAAAACATAGATTAAATACCTAAGATAGTTATTTTTAATAAATTTTAAAATATTATTGTAAATTTATGAAAACAAAGTTAAAATAAGAATTTAATTTTTCTTTAGATCAAGGATTTGGATATGCATGGAAAAATAATGGTTTATGTGGATGGTACTGGAAGAGGAACAGTAATTAATCTTGCAAAAACATTTTTTGAATTTAACAAACATGCTTGGCACGATAAAAGAAGCATGCCAACGGTTGGTATGTTTGTTGAGTTTAGATCCGATGGAAAGCATATTACAGATTTAAGACCTTCTAAATTTCAAGAATTTGGAGATAATGATTTTATTAAAGAAAGAGATTTTTGGAAAACAGATAGTGATGATGAATTGGAGGATTTAAGACTAACAAGACGTGATGCTTATGTTCAAGAGCTTTATAGAGAAACCGATTATGATAATCTTGATAAGATTACTCTAAATTTGACTATCCCACAAGCTATTCAAAGGTATTTTTATAATGAAACACTATCAATCAATGCTGTGAAAGATATTAATACAGATGAGGTGCCATATATTATAGATTTTTTTGCTATGAAGCGTTTTTTACATAAAGCTTTGGATACTTTGCTTTTTTCAGATAATACCATTAACCAAGCTGACTTTTCTGCTATGAAAAATATTATAGTACATCTTGAAATGGCTTATAAAGATATGAAAGATAAGCAAAAACATATTAACATGGAGCGTTTGTATGATGAAGTCTTTTTGTCTCATCAATGTCATTATCAAGCACTTCTTGCTTCGATCGACAATAGGAAAAATAGAAAATTAGCACTTGATCGCCAAATGAGTACTTTGATTACAGATATTAAATCAAAACAAGCGAGAATAGAAACAGAAAGTGGCAAAAAACGACAAGAATTTGAAGAAATGATACAAAGTAAAAAACAAAAGCTTGTTGAAATAAAAAATGAAGTAGATTATTTTACAAAAAGCATTGAAAAATTAGAGGCAATGAGAAAGTCTTTCTATGAAAAAAATCTTACCATTTTTAATAATAGTTTTAATATGGCTAGAGAGAAACTTTTTGAGAAAATTAAACAAGGTTTAAATATATGTGCTACAAAATTAGATATAGAAATTTGGAAAAAATCTTTAAAATCAACAAGTATAAAAAATTCTTATTTTAAAACTGCAAGCGAAATTTCTTTCTGCACTCTTTCTTTTGCTGAACTTTATTTAAATAGATTAAATAAACATGCACTAAATCCAAATGATCAATTACTGCTTTCTTATGTTAAAAAAGTAAGAAAAGAATGTGAAAAAAGTTTTTTAATAGTTACTTCCAATCCTGATTTATATGTTAATATGAAAATCCAAATTTTTGCAATGAATCCTTATTATGTTGTTAAGCATGCACCTAAAAAAGTAAATTATCAAGGATTGATGAAAAATACTGAATTTGATATAGTTTATGTAGATGAAAAAACTATTTGGGCATCTGTTGCTGATGTTATTTTAGAAGGAAAGTATTTTTTAAAAAAGGACTCTAAAACTAAATTCAAAATTTTATAAAAATCCTTTTAAACCCTATTTTTAAGTTTTCTTAGTTATAATTAGAATGCCTAAATGGTTCGATATGGTATTAAAGAGGATCCAACACATTAATTATAAGCTGTGATGTGTGATTTACCGTGTTCTGTGACTTCGTTTGAGTTTTGAAAAAAGCGAGAAGCTGCAGCCTTTAAAAATCACCTAATGGCATACTTTGACTTTTTGAGGGTCAGACACTTATACTCCGGCCATTTGGGTTTTGATATTTTAAGGAAAATAATGAAAATTTTAATATTAGGAAGCGGTGCTAGGGAATATTCTATCGCTTTGGCTCTTCAAAAAACAAATGATAATTTGGAATTTTATTTTGCACCAGGAAATGGTGCTACCGCTAAAATAGGAACAAATCTTAATATGAAAGATCCTAAGGTTATTACAGCTTATGCAAAGGCATCTGAGATTGATCTTTGCATAGTTGGAAGTGAAAATTTTCTAGCAGAGGGTATAGTAGATCTTTTTAAAGAAAATAATATTGCTATTTTTGGTCCTACTAAAGCTGCTGCTATGCTTGAAGCTTCAAAATCTTATATGAAGAGTTTTTTAAAAAAATATAAAATTAAAACAGCTAAATTTTTAAATACAACAGATTATGAGAAAGCTAAGAAATTTATTATGAGTTTAACTCCTCCTATAGTGGTAAAAGCAGATGGTTTGTGTGCGGGCAAAGGTGTGATTATTGCTCAAAGCCATGAAGAAGCTTTAGAGGCTACTAAAAATATGCTTAGCGGAGAGAGTTTTGGTGAAGCTGGTAAGATTGTTGTTATAGAAGAATATCTCAACGGATTTGAATTAAGTGTATTTGCAGTTTGTGATGGAGATGATTTTATATTGTTACCTGCTGCACAAGATCATAAAAGATTACTGGATAATGATAAGGGACCAAACACAGGAGG
The DNA here is from genome assembly GCF_025772845.1 of Campylobacter sp. CNRCH_2014_2849. Classification (NCBI taxonomy): domain Bacteria; kingdom Pseudomonadati; phylum Campylobacterota; class Epsilonproteobacteria; order Campylobacterales; family Campylobacteraceae; genus Campylobacter; species Campylobacter sp. CNRCH_2014_2849. The sequence continues at coordinate 38,613 of NZ_JAKMSW010000010.1, forward strand.
AATGGGTGCATATGCTCCAAGTATTTTAGCAAGTGAAAATTTATTAGAGCAAGTAAAAAAAGATATAGTAGTACCAACTCTTAAAGGTATGAAAGAAGAGGGTGCTGAATTTGTTGGAGTATTGTTTATAGGTTTGATGGTTGTAAATAATAAACCTTATGTTTTAGAATACAATGTGCGTTTTGGTGATCCTGAGTGTGAAGTTTTGATGCCTTTGATAGAAAATCCTTTGGATTTATTTTTAGCATGTGTGAATAAAAATCTTGCAAATACTCGTATAAAAATCAAAGATGAATTTGCAGTAGGTGTGGTTTGTGCAAGTAAAAACTATCCTTATAAAGATTCTCCAAAAGCATTAATTGATATAGGAGAAATTCCGCAAAATTCTCATATTTCTTATGCTGGAGTAATTTTAGAAAATAACAAACTATATGCTAGTGGTGGTCGTGTATTAGTTTGTGTAGGAATTGGAAAAAGTATTGAAGAAGCGCAAAAAAACGCTTATATGCTTTGTGATAATGTTCATTTTAAAGGAAAACAACATAGAAAAGATATTGCTTTTCAGGTTCTTAAATGAGTGCAAATCAAGAATTATTTGACAAACTAGAAAAAGAAGAGCTAAAAATAGCAAGTTTTAAAAAAAGATTTTTAGCTTATATTGTTGATAGTTTTGTGATTTTAGCTATTGTGAGTATTATTTTATTTGATAAGATTAGTTCTATGCAAACTTATGATGAAATTCACAATCTTTTAATACGTTTTGCTGGTGGAACTTTAATTTTGCAATTTACATATCATAGTTTATTTACATATTTATATGGCGCAACTTTAGGAAAAATGCTTTTGAAGATTATGGTTATTGATCAAAACTTATTAGATAAACCAAATTTCATTCAAAGTGCTTTAAGAGCAGGTGTAAGGCAAATTAGTGATATGTTGTATGGTTTGGGTTTTGCTTGGGCTTTAAGTAATATCGTTTTAAAAACTTGGCATGATTATGCGGCCAAAACAGTGGTGATAGATCTTGCGTAAAATATTACTTTCTTTGGCTTGCATAGGAAGTTTATATGCTTCCAAAGTAGATATTTATGCTTTGGATGTTGTCAAAAAAAATGATATCATAGAGGCAAAAATTAATGTAGTTGTGGTATCTGATTTTTATTTGATAACTGCAAGCGAGGCTAAATTTAATGAAACAACAAAAGATTTGGAGCTTTTTGGAGATGTTAATATCTTAAGGGGGCAAAAAGAAAGAACTAATTCTACTTATACGAAGATTAACTTAAAAGATAACACTACAGCTTTTAAAAATTTATTTTTTTCAAATAATGATTTGGAGGTTTGGCTACAATGTCATCAAGCTAAAATTGATGACAAATTTGTAATGAGTAAAAAGTCTGTTGTATCTAGTTGTAATGTTGAAAATCCTGATTGGGAAATTCGTTTTGATGAAGGCAAATTAAACAAAGAGAGTAATTTTTTACATCTTTATAATGCAAGATTATATGTAAAAAATGTTCCGGTAATGTATTTACCTTATTTTGGTTTTAGTGTAGACACTAAAAGAAAAAGCGGATTGTTAATTCCCCAAGTAGTTTTAAAACAAAGTGAGGGGCTATATTATAATCAGCCAATTTATTATGTTATTGATGATAATGTGGACATTCAATTTGAACCTCAGATTAGAACAAAAAGAGGTTATGGCTTATACTCAACTTTAAGATTTATTGATACCCCTTATTCTCAAGGTGAAATTAGCGGTGGTATTTTTGGTGAAAAATCAAGTTATAAAAGAGAAGAAAATTTAAAAAATAAAGAACACTATGGTTTAGAGGTTAAATATTCAAATGAATCTTTATTTAAAAGTCTTTTAGGTGAAGAATTTCAAGAGGGTTTATGGGTTGATGCTACTTATTTAAATGATGTTGATTATATGAATTTAAGTTCTAGCGCAAAAACCGAAGCTTCTTTAGTTACTTCTAAAATAAATTATTTTTTATCAGATGATGATAATTATTATGGTGCTTATGCAAAGTATTATATAGACACTTCTAAAATTAGCAATAAAGATACTTTACAAGAATATCCATCTTTTCAATATCATAGATATTTAAATGGATTTTTTGATAATTATATACAATATAGCTTGGATGCTTCTTTTCATAGGTATTATAGACATACGGGTATTTATGCTAAAACTTTAGATTTTGATTTACCTTTAATTTATCATACGAGTTTTTTTGATGATTTTTTAAATTTTGCGTTCACAGAAAGGATATATGCAAATTTTGTAGATTATTCTAATACAGATGTTAAAAATCAAGAACATTTATTTAGAAATTCTCATAATTTTTCTTTATATACAGATCTTTCAAAGCCATATGAAAATTTTTATCATACTCTATATTTAGGGGTTAATTATTTTCTACCTGGAGCTAAATCGGGTGAAATCACTGAAGATTTTGTAGAGTTAAAAAATGATCCTGAGCAACTTAATTTTTCAATGTATCAGTATTTTTATAATACTTTAGGCAAAAAAAAATTATATCATAACTTGAAGGTTAAATACTTTACTAAAGAAGGTAGCTTTGGTGCTTTTGATAATGTTGTAGAATATTTTTACAATGATTATATAAGTTTAAGAAATGAAGCTGAATATTCTGGAGTTGATAATCGTTTTGATAAGGTTTTTAGTGAAGCTTTGTTTGATTATGGTGAATGGAAGATTAGTTTAAACCATGCTTATAGAATGTATGAAAATGAAAAATATAATTTTATAGGAACTAAAGCCCAATATGATATAAATACTAATTATCAAATTTTTGGCGGATTGTGGTTTGATTTGAACAAAGATCCTGAAAAATGGGAAATAGGTTATACTTATCAAAGAAAATGTTGGAATTATTCTTTGATGTATCGCAAAGATATTTCACCTAAACTTACAAGTGGTGGTATTAGTGCTAAAGATCAAAGTGGTGTATATTTTATGTTTAATTTTTATCCATTAGGCGGGGTATCTTATGATTTTTCTTTAGAGGAAAATGAAAGGTCGATATGATATTTTTTGAAGATGAAAAAGATGCACTTGAGAAATTATATGATATATTACCATTAAACAAACTAAAAGATTATATTATTATTACACCTTCTTTAAAATCGATAGTTTTTGTTGATGCACTAGCACAAAAATTAGAAATTCCATATGATTTTTTATTTACAGAACAAATTAAAGCTCCTAATAATGATGAATGTCAAATAGCTATGATTAGTGAAACAAAGGAGTTGGTTTATAATGAGGCTTTAGTTAAAGCTTTTGATATAAGTTTAGATTATATTTATGGTGAAGCCAATAGAACCTACGAAGAAAAAATTTTAAAAAATGTGTATCGTTATAGAAAAGGAAATCTTTTAAAGGATTTAAAAGGGAGAAATATTTTAATATTGCATGAAGGTTGCGAAAGTGGAATTACTGCTTCTTCATGTATTAAAAGTTTGTTAAAAGAAGAAGTAAATAGTATTGTTTATGCTACTGCTTTAATGCCAAGTGATGTATATGAATATATCGGTGTTTTTGTAGATGAGGTTTATTGTGTGCAAAAAATTGATCATTTTGTGAATATTGAGTTTTATTTTAAAAATAAAACGATTTTGCAAGCTCATGAAATTTTAGATATTTTAGAAGAAAGTAAATATTATCTTCCATTAAAGAGATAAATTTATATCTAAACAATCGGTTGTTTAGATATAAATTTATAGGCAAAACAAAAACAGGCTTTTTAAGTTTTAATTTTTAAAATTTAAAAAGCTTATTTGGTTTTTGCCTATGATGAAAATATTAAAGGAAAAATCATGCGACATGAAATAAATATTAATAATCATCTTGAAATATTTGAGACTAATAAGGTTGCAAAACAAGCAGCAGGTGCAGTTTTAATGCAAGAAAAAAATGCTGTAGTTTTGGCAACTGTTGCTAGAGAAGAAAAAATGGTAGAAGAGGATTTTTTACCTCTTACGGTACAATATATAGAAAAAGCTTATGCAGCAGGAAGAATTCCAGGTGGTTATGTAAAAAGAGAAACTAAACCAGGTGATAATGAAACTTTAAGTGCAAGGATTATAGATAGAAGTTTAAGACCTCTTTTCCCAAAAGGCTATGCCTATCCAACTCAAATTGTAGTAATGGTTCTTTCTGCTGATCCTGAAGTAGATCTGCAAGTGATGAGTTTAAATGCCGCAAGCATTGCTTTATATTTAAGTGATATTCCTATAAAAGCGCCAGTTTGTGGTGTAAGAATAGGTCGTATGAATAATGAATTTGTTTTAAATCCAAGCAATAGTGAATTAAAAAATAGCACCTTAGACCTTTATGTGGCGGGTGTTAAAGATGAGCTTTTAATGATAGAAATGAGAGCTTTAGCAAACAAACAAAATGGTCAACATTATATGAATGAGCTTAATGAGGATGATGTTTTAAAGGCTTTGGAATTTGCAGGTAATGCGATTTTGCGTGGCTCTAATGAATATGAAAGAGTTTTTGCTGCTTATAGAAAAAATTCCAAACTTGAATTTAAAATAGAAACAGATGGTGGTAAAATTGTTGATTTTATTAAAAATTCTTATATCTCAAAGCTTAAAATTGCAATTAACCAAATGGCGAAAAGTGAAAGAGCAAGTGAAATCTCACAAATAGCAAAAGAGATTGAAAATGAAGCTAGTGCTATTGAAAATGAATGGAAAATTGAAGATATTGAGAAAGCTTTATATTTGTGCAAAAGAGAGCTTGTTAGAAGTCAAATTCTTAATGAAAATAAAAGGGCAGATGGTAGAGGTTTTAAAGATGTTAGAAAGATAGATATAGAGACAAATATTCTGCCAAATGCACATGGATCGTGTCTTTTTACTAGAGGACAAACTCAAGCTTTAGTTATAGCTACTTTGGGAAGTGATAATGATGCGCAAATGTCAGATTTGTTAACAGAGAAAAATCCAATATGCGAAAAATTTATGGTAAATTATAATTTTCCAGGTTTTTCTGTAGGTGAGGCTACTCCTATAAAAGCTCCAGGTAGAAGAGAGTTAGGGCATGGAAATTTAGCAAAAAGAGCTTTACATCCTAGTATTGATACGGATTATATTCATACTATTCGTTTAGTGTCTGAAATTTTAGAAAGCAACGGTTCTAGTTCCATGGCTACTGTTTGTGGTGGTGCTTTGGCTTTAAGAGCCGCAGGGGTAAAAAGTGAAAAACTAGTGGCAGGTGTGGCAATGGGACTTGTTTTTGAAGATGAAAAATATGCTATTTTAACAGATATTATGGGTCTTGAGGATCATGATGGAGATATGGATTTTAAAGTAGCAGGGAGTTACGAGGGAATCACTGCTTTGCAGATGGATATAAAACTTGGCGGTATAGAGCAACAAGTTTTAAAAGAGGCTTTATATCAAGCAAAAGAAGCTAGGGAGCACATTTTACAATTAATGGAAGAGGCTAATCAAAACATAGTTGTTAATGAAACAATTTTACCAAAGATTGAAATTTTTAATGTAGATCCAAGTAAAATCCCTGATATTATTGGCCAAGGTGGTAAAACTATAAAAGAGATTATAGAAAAATTTGAAGTTAATATTGACTTAGATAGAGATAAAGGTGAGGTTAAAATAGCAGGAATTAATCATGATTTTATTTCTCAAAGCAAAGAATATATATTAAATTTAGTTCATTCTAAAGGTTCTAATAAAAAGCGCGATAGAAAAGAAGTGCCTAAATTTGATATCGGAGAAGAATTTATAGGAAAAGTTCAAAAAGTTGTAGAATTTGGAGTTTTTGTAGAACTTAGAGATGGCGTAGATGGTTTATTGCATAATTCTAAATTCAAGGAAAAGTTAGAAATTGGTAACGAGGTTAAGGTTAAGGTGGCAGAAATTAAAAATGGAAAAGTGTCATTGGACTTAGCTTAATCGTTTAAATTTAAGCATATTTAAGAATATGCTTAAATTTTTATTTTAGATCTTGACAAAAAAATATTCTTTTGGCATAATTTCATTTTTTGATTGTCTCGTTAGCTCAG
>NZ_JAKMSW010000011.1:0-40847 GCF_025772845.1 Campylobacter sp. CNRCH_2014_2849
AGGCAATGTAGTTAATATGGGTAATATTAATGCTAATAATGTATTACTTATAGGGAATAAGGTTTTATTATATGGAACTTTTGATATTGAAAATAAAACTTTTAATCAAATTGCAGCTTTAGATAAAGATAAAAAAACAAATATATATTTAGTTGGGAATGAAACTCATGCTGATATTGCTACCTTAAATAATATAGATAAGTTGCATATAACTGCTAAAGATGAAGGTTCTTTATATTTAGGTGCTACGGGATATTATTACAATCCATCTTCGTTTAAGGATTTTAATTATGAACAACAAGATTATGATAATGCTTTAAATGAAACTGGAAACAAAATAGAAGTAAAGCATAATAATAAAAAATTTTTAAATAATAAATTTATAGGTATAAGTTCTGATGTGGATTGGTGGCATTTTGCTAAAGGATGGAATGAAAATAAAGATAGTTTTAACAAAAATATCGAATATAGACTTACTAATAATATAAATTTTAAAGGCAATCAAGGCAAAGGCGAAGAAGGAAAAGATTGGCAAAACTATGCTAATTATTGTATAGATGGTCTTAATTGTACTTCTATGATGATTGGTGATAATAAAAATCCTTTTACTAAAACATTTGATGGCCAAGGATTTACTTTAAAAAATATTAATATAGAGGATAACAATAAAAATTATGTTGGTATTTTTGGAAATTTAAGTAATGGGGCTAATATAAAGAATTTCAATGTAGATTATATGAATGGTAATGTTAAGGCAAATACGACAAATTCTATTCTTTATGCAGGTGGTGTTGTCGGACTTATAGAGCAAGATGCTAAAGTTGAAGACATTGTTTTAAAAAATATCAATGAAATTATAGGCAATGGTAAAGATTATGCTTATGTTGGAGGTTTTGTTGGGGATATTGTTGATGTAGCTAATATTGATTCTCTACCTATGATAAAAAAGGGCAAAAAATATGAATTACCATCAATACAAAGTAGTAAATTTAAAAATATTACAATTTTAAATATAAACGGTATTCAGGCAGAAGGAATACAAACTTCAAGAGTAGGCGGATTTAGTGGAGCTGTTTATTCCTCTCTATTGAGTCAAAATTCTAGATATGATTTTAATAATATTTTTTTAAATCATATTGGTTATATAGGTGCAGTAACGGATAAAGCAAGTGCTAAATCAGGAGGATTTGTCGGAGAGATTATAAATGTATATAAAGAAAATAACACTCCAACTTATAATAGCTTTACAGATATTTCTTTAAATGATATAGGATTGATTCAATCTTATAACAAAGGAACATATGATCATTATTTAGATAGCTCTCATGATTTTGAGCAGGATGATTCTTTTGCTAGTGGATTTGCTGCAAGTGCTAGTGGAGGGAATTATTTTACTGGTATAACTTTAAATAATATAAAAACAATTCAAAGTATATCCAAAGACAAAGCTGAACTTAGCTATGCGTCAGGTTTTATATCGCATTCTGGTTCAAATTATTTCAACGACATAATTTTAAATGATATACAAAATATTATTTCTGAAGGAACGGGGCATAATAAAAATGGAGCAACAATAGCAACTGGTTTTGTGAGTTTTTATAATCCTAGTTATTTTTATGATATATATGCTTTTTTTAATTCAAAATCACAAATTCAATCAATTGCACCTAAAAATGAAGAAAAGACTATAGTTGGTTATTTTGATATCGGAGGAAAAGATAAAGATGATAAAAGCCATCATAATATCCATGTGTGGATGCCTAAAGATATTTTAAATGGAAAACACTCTCCTGATAAAAAATCTTCTATTGATATAAAAGAATACAGCGATCAAACGCAAGCTTATAAAGAATATAAACAAAAATTGTTAGAATACTCTAGTAAGCAATTTTTAAAAGACAATCATAATTATCTTACTTTTGCTTTAAATGAGAAAAAAGATGAACTTAAAGAAGCTTTAGAATTAGATTTAAATGCTATTTTAAACAAAGAAGCTATGCTTTTCAAAGATGATTCTTTTCAAAGTAGTATTGAAAATTATGCTATTAATGATATTGCAAGTCAATATTATAAATTTTATATTAGCTCGCTAGATGATATGCTTAAAGAAAAAGATTATAAACAGATGAGTGAAGATGAGAAAATTGATTTTGTGTCTAAGTATTTTTTAAAAGATAATGAAAACAATAAAGAAGAAGCTTTGAAGATAGTTCAGAGTTTGGAATTTATAGATGCTTATCAAGAAAATGGTTTAAAGGGTGCTAATAAAGAAAAAATTTATCAAAATGAAACTTTTGAAAAATTGTTAGATAATACTGCTAATGTGATTTCTAAAAAAGATTTTATATTCGCTTTATTAAAGAAAGATTTGAAAGATTTTCTTGATAAATCTATAATACTAACAAATCAACTACAAGAAATAAAAACAAAAATTCAAGAAAATGAAAGAGAATATAATGCTTTAGCTAGTAGTGAAAATATTGATTTCAAAAAAATCAATATTTTGGCAGAAAATATTAGCAAATTAAATCAGCAACAAAAAGATATTGTTTCTCAATTGGATATTAGCCCTATAAAAAATAAAATAGAATATACTATCTCAAAAGGAGGTTTTGAAATAATAGGAGATGTTAAGCAAGATATATATACGCCAAAATTAGCACAGCTTGCATTGCAACACGCGAAAAAAGAAATTCCGTGGACAGAACTTCAACCAAGCACTCCAGTGAAAAAAGAAAAATCTAAAAAAGATTTACCTTTTATAGAAAATAATATTTATTTATCAACTAGCGATAATTTGAAATCAGATGGTGGACTTGTGATAAAAAAAATTAGAAAAGAAAAAGATGTAGATAAGGCTGTCACGAGAAAAAGAGCAGTAACTTGCATAGTTAATGATGGATTTAAAACTATGAATCCTTGTGTAGTAAGTGATATATAAAATATAAATACTAGGTTATCCTAGTATTTATAGTTGTAGATATTATTGAAATTTACTATTGATCAATTCTTAAATTACAATTAATCTAAATCAAGTGTTATTATAAATTAAGGTAAAATCATGAAAAAACTCTCTCTTTGTATTATAGCAATTAGCTCTTTAGTCTATGCTAATAATGGAAGTATTATCATAGCTAAAAATGATATAGAAAAGGTTATAGAATTATCCCCTGATAGAAACCTCCCTCAAAACAAAGCTATCAAAGAAAATCTAAAAACCAAAGATGATTATAAAAAAGCTCAAGAAGCTAAAAAAGACTTTGAAGAAAAAAAGAAAGCCTTAAAAGAAAAACTAAATCAAGAAGATGAAACTAATGAGGAAACTAACAATCAAACTAATAATAACACTACCAACCCAAATAACCAAATTAACACTAACACAAACAATGACAAAACTAACACTAACTCTAGTATAAATAATCAAACAAACAATAATTTTAATTCAACTAATAATAGCTTTAATACCAATAATGCTTCAAACAATCATAGTTTTAATAACAACACTACCAAATTAAACAATCAAACCAATACCAACAATAATACAAGTAATCCAAATAATCAAACAAACAATAGTTCTAATAACAACTCTACTAACTCAAGTAATCAAACTAATACTACCACTACTAAACAAGTAATAACCAAATACAAATTTGTTATCACTAATGAAAACACTAGCTTTGAAAAGCTAGGTATTAAAGAAGAAGATTTACAAATACTCATTAGCGAGTTTAGCACTAGAAAATTTAGTTTGCAAGATTTACAAGATATATCTAATATTATTGCTTATTATTTCCAAGTTAATGGCTATCCTGCTGCAACAGCTTATGTACCCCAACAAGAATTTGAAGATAGTGTGCAAATAAACATAGCCTTAGGAACATTAGGTAAGTATATAATAAAGAATAAAACTACTATAAAAGATTATTTCATAGAAAGTAAGCTTAATGAAAGAATCAAAGGTAAAATCATCTCTACTAAATTAATAGAAGATAGTGTATATAAAGTCAATGAAATGTATGGAGTACAAACCCTAGCAGGCTTACAAGCAGGAGAGAATGTAGGAGAAACTGATATAGTTATAGAAGTAGTTCCTGATACTAAGGCTAATGTATTATTATATGCTGATAATTATGGTATTAAAAGTGCAGGGGATATTAGAGCTGGTATTAGTATGGGATTTAATTCTATACTTAATATGGGAGATTATTATAATTTTTACTTACAATCAAGCAATGAAAAACAAATTAACTATGGAGCAAGTTATACTTTCTTTTTAGGAAATTTAAAAATTACTCCAAGTGTATCAAAAGGAAATTATTCTTTAGGTGGAGATTATCAAGAAGTTGGCTTTAGTGGAATTTCAAAAAGTATAGGTATAGACTTTTCTTATCCTGTATGGATTAATACTAATTCATCTTTATACTTTACTTCTAGTATTTATCATAAAACTTTAAATGATAAAGCTTTCGCTTATACACCATTTTCATATATAGCAAATAAAAATTCTAATGTAGGTAGTATAGGTTTAGAAGGTTTATTTAGAGGATTTGAGAATAATACCTTAAGTTATAGTGCTAAGATAAGTATAGGTAAGGTTAATGATGATGGACTTTTTATAGAAGATAATTATTTTAAAAATGAAAGTAAAGGCTTTGGTTGGTTTAGAAAACTCAATGCTAGTTTGAATAATTATTATAGTATTAATGAGTATATTACTCATACTTTAAATATAAACTATCAAAAGGTATTAGGAAATTTTGAATTAGATTCTTCTGAGAGTTCATCTTTAGGTGGAGCTTATGGAGTAAGAGCTTATGATAATGGAGAGGGAGATGGAGATAATACCATAGTAGCTAACTTTGGTATAAGAATAAATATACCAAATACTAATTTTTATTTTACTCCCTTTTATGATATAGGTTATGCTTGGTATGAAAAAGCTTCAGGGGATAGATTAGCAGATGAGCATTTTTTAGATGCTGTAGGCTTACAAATACTTTATAATAAAGCTAATGAGTATTATATAAAGCTTGATGCAGCAAGAGCAGTTCATCAGTATAAATATGATGATGAACATAGAATGAAATTGTATTTAAGTGGTGGGGTGTATTTTTAACTACACCGCTTTTATAATTAAACACCAAAGAAAATTTCAGGTTTTAATCTAAGCATTAAACAATATGCAGCCAAACTAGCTTGCTCTCTTGTGTAATTTCTATTGCCTTGTATATGAACGCATTCTTGTAAAAAGGTTCCATCTTTATACATAGCTCCTATGTAGATGGTGCCTGCTTTGGTGTTTTTATCATTCTCTTCTCCAGCTACCCCACTAAGCGCTAAAGCAAAATCACAATTTGTGGTTTTGAAAACCCCTTTTAACATAAAATAAATACAACGATCAGAATATTCTCCAACACTTTCTAAAGTATCATTGCTCACCCCAAGCCAAGAATTTTTCAAACGATTAGAATAAGTGATCAAAGAACCCTCAAACACATTAGAAATTCCTGAATTTTCAGCAAATTTTGAAGCACAAAGTCCTGCGGTACAACTTTCTGCAAAGGAAATTTTTAAGTTTTTTTCTAAAAGTTTTTTGGCTATAAATTTAATAGGATCATTTCCTAAAAATACTTTTCCTGCAAAAAGTTTGAAAACCCCTTTTAAAAAGCCTTCTAGTTTTCCATATTGACTAGCGCTTGCTCTAATGCAAATGAGATTATCTAATAATGCACTTGAACAAGTTTGAATTTCAAAAGAAGTAGTAAGTGTGCTAAGTAAGATATTTGCACTCATTTCATCTATATCTAAAAGACAAAAATACGCATAGTCAAGTTCAGGATTTTGCAAAATCAAAGGTAATTTTTGCTCTATATTTATATTTAATAAATTAATATGGCATTGCTCAAAAGAACTTAAAAAGGAATTTTTTTCACGCAAAGCTTTTGAAGGTACTAGGGTATCATTTTCTAAGATTAAAACATCATCATTTAAGGTTGCTATGATTTTAGCTATGGTTGCATAGTATTCGCTAATGCTAAAAATGGTTATATAGCTATATTCTTTAGAAAGTTTTTCAAGTAAAAAAGGAAGTTCTTTATCAGGTTTGTTTATAAATTTTAACTCATGAAGCTCTAAAAACTGCTTTTTGTATTCTTCTTGTATATAACGCATATAATTTTCATTAATAATAATTTCATTGCCTATAATGATGATGAGATGTTTCATGATTTTCCTTTTTTTATTGCGATTATAACAAAAAAATAAGTGCAAATTAAAAGTATTTTAAGTAGAATTTACTATTTTTAAATTTTTCAAGGTGGATTATATGGATTATAAAGATACGCTATTGCTTCCAAATACGACTTTTGCAATGCGTGCAAATTTAGCAGAGCTTGAGCCTAAGCGTTTTAGCAAGTGGTTTGAAAACAACTATGCTTATGAAAAAATGAAACAAAAAAGACAAGGAATAAGCGAGAGTTTTACTTTACATGATGGCCCTCCTTATGCTAATGGACATTTGCATATTGGCCATGCTTTAAATAAAATTTTAAAAGATATCATCATCAAAATGCATTATTTTCAAGGTAAAAAAGTGCGTTTTACTCCTGGTTGGGATTGTCATGGTTTACCGATAGAACAGCAAGTTGAAGTTAAACTTAAAGATAAAAAGCAAAGTTTAAGCAAAAAAGAAATTCGTGAGTTTTGCAGAGAGCATGCGAGAGAATTTGTAAATATCCAAAGAGATGAATTTAAGTCTTTGGGTGTGATTGCTGATTGGGATGAGCCATACTTGACTATGAAAAATGCTTTTGAGGCAGATATTTACAAAGCTTTATGTAAAATCGCTAAAAAAGGACTTTTGCTAGAAAGAAGTAAGCCTGTTTTTTGGAGCTGGGCTGCTAAGAGTGCATTAGCAGAAGCTGAAGTAGAGTATGAAGACAAAGAAGATTATTCTATTTTTGTAGCTTTTGAGCTTGATAAAACTTCCCTTGAAAAGCTAGGTGTAAAAAAAGCTAAAGCAGTCATTTGGACTACCACGCCTTGGACTTTACCGGCAAATCAAGCTATATCTTTAAATCCAAATGAAAAATATGTTATCACTGAAGAAGGTTATATTTTTGCTAAAGCCTTGCTTGAAAATATGATTAATAAAAACTTCACTCAAGGAAAAATTCAAAAAGAACTTTTAGGTTCTGAATTTGAAAATTTAAGTGCTATTAATCCACTTAATCAAAGAAAATCCACTCTTATTTTAGGCGATCATGTTTTAATGGAAGGTGGAACAGGGCTTGTACATACTGCACCAGGTCATGGTGAGGATGATTATTATGTGTGCTTAAAATATGGCATTGAAGTGATTATGCCAGTAGATGATGGTGGGTGTTATGATGAAACACTAAGAGCTAAAGGGCTTTTGCCAGAGCATTTATTAAATGAGTTTATAGGACTTCATATTTTTAAAGCAAATGAGCGTATTTTAGAATTGCTTGGCGAAGCTTTGCTTGAAAGTTCTAAATTTATACATTCTTATCCATTTTGTTGGAGAACACATAAACCGGTTATTTATAGAGCCACAAAACAATGGTTTATCTTAATGGATGAGAAAAAATTAGATGGAAAATCTTTAAGAGAACTAGCACTAGAGCAATTAAATAATGTGAAATTTTACCCAGAAAGTGGGGTAAAAAGACTTAGTTCTATGATAGAAAATCGCCCTGATTGGTGTATATCAAGACAAAGAGATTGGGGTGTGCCTATCGCATTTTTTAGAGATAAAAACACCAAAGAAGTGATTTTTGATGATGATGTTTTAGATCATTTGGTGGGAATTTTTGAAGTAAATGGAGCTGATGCGTGGTGGGATTTAGAAATAAAAGATTTATTACCGCCAAATAGCAAATATGATCCAAATAATTTAGAAAAAGTTTATGATATTTTAGATGTTTGGTTTGATAGTGGTAGCACTTGGGAAGCAGTATTAAACTCAGCAAGATATGATGCAGGAGAATATCAAGCTTCAATGTATCTTGAAGGAAGTGACCAGCACCGTGGATGGTTTCAAAGCTCACTTTTAATTTCTACTGCTATCAATCACAAAACCCCATATAAAAACATACTTACTCATGGCTTTACCGTAGATGAAAAGGGTCAAAAAATGAGTAAATCTAAGGGTAATGTGATTTTACCTCAAAATGTAGCTAAAAATTATGGGGTAGAAATTTTAAGACTTTGGATAATGCTTAGTGATTATTCAACGGACTTAAAAATTTCAGATAATATCTTAAAACAAGTAAGCGAGCAGTATAGAAAGATAAGAAATACTATAAGATTTTTACTTGCAAATACTAATGATATGGAATTTTTAGAAACAAAAAATTTCACACTTTTAGATAAGTGGATTTTAATGCGTGCAAAAGTTGCTTTTGAAGCATGTGAAGCTGCTTTTGAAAAATATGAATTTGCAAAAGGCTTTAGTGTGCTTTTAAATTTCTTAAGTGCGGATTTAAGTGGAATTTACTTAGATGTGTGCAAAGACAGATTATATTGTAATGCAAAAGATGACACAAAGAGAGTAAGCGCGCAAAGTGCCATGGTGTTAATAGCTAGAAAACTTTTTGCGCTTTTAGCTCCAAGTTTAACTTACACTATAGATGAAGCTTTAGAACATGCAAATGTGGCCATTAAAGAAAATGCTAAAGATGTTTTTGATTTGGTATTAAAAAATGGCTTTGATTATGAGTATAAAATCGAAGATGATTTATTTATAAAATCAAGAGAAAAATTCTTTGAACTTGTTGATGTATTAAAAAAAGACAAAATCATCAAATCAACCTTAGAGTTAAGCTTGCAAACAAGTGCAAATGAGCTTTTGAGTGAAGATATTGAAGAAGTAGCTGATTGGTTTATGGTAAGCTCAGTAGAAAGCTTAGATGATAAAGAAACTTTGAGTGAGTTTAAAATAGATGATCATAGTTTTAAAATAGTGCGTTCTTTATTGCACAAGTGTCCAAGATGTTGGAAATTTTTAGCAAAAGAAGAAGAATGTTTATGTCCAAGATGTAATAGTGTGGAAAAAGCAAAAAATGTTTGAGCAAGCTTTACCTTTTAGCGTGGTAGTGATTACTTTATTGAGCTTTTTATTTATCACGCTTTTTTTGTTTTATTTGGTTAAAAAATTTAAGGATAAATAATGGTAACTTTAAAAGAAGCTTTGAAATTTTCAAATGAAGAATTAGAAAATCTAAAAAAAGAATTAAATGAAAAAGCACATCAGCAAAAGCATTTAGGTGCTTATGTAGAGCAGTTTTTAAATAAAGACTTAAGCACTTCAGGTACTGGCGTACCAGTAGCTATAAAAGATAATATTAGTGTAAAAGATTGGGAATTAACTTGTGGTTCTAAAATTTTACAAGGCTATGTGGCTCCTTATGATGCAAGCGCTATTGTAAATTTACGCAAAAATAATTTTACTCCATTTGGAAGATGTAATATGGATGAGTTTGCTATGGGAAGTACAAGTGCAACTTCTTTTTATGGTAAGACTTTAAATCCGCTTGATAATACTAAAGTTCCAGGTGGAAGTAGTGGGGGGAGTGCTGCTGCGGTTGCTGCAGGGATAGCTTTAGCATGTTTGGGTTCAGATACAGGTGGTTCAGTAAGGCAACCTGCTGCTTTTTGTGGTTGTGTTGGGTTTAAGCCAAGTTATGGAAGAGTTAGCAGGTATGGTTTAGCAGCGTATTCTTCAAGCCTTGATCAAATAGGAGTTTTAACGCAAAATGTTGAAGATGCTGCAATTTTATATGATGCTATTGCAGGCTATGATGAAAAAGATAGCACAAGTGCAAACATAGCTTTTGAACCAACTACGCCAAAGCTAAATGCAAATAAAAAGCTAAAAATAGCTGTGATTAAAAACTATATAGAACAAACTAATGATGATGTAAAACAAGCCTTATTAAAAACTATAGATATGTTAAAAGCAAATGGCCATGAGATTGTTTATAAAGACTTAATGGATTCTACATTTGATGTTGCGGCTTATTATATCATAGCAGCAGCTGAAGCAAGTGCAAATTTAAGCCGTTATGATGGTGTAAGATATGGTAGAAGAAGTGAAAAATGTGACAATCTTAGCCAAATGTATGTAAATAGCAGAAGTGAAGGTTTTGGTGAGGAAGTAAAAAGAAGAATTTTACTAGGAACCTTTGTTTTAAGTAGTGGCTATTATGATGCATACTACATCAAAGCACAAAAGGCTAGAAGATTTATCAAGCAAAAATATGAAGAAATTTTAAACGATTGTGATTTGATTTTTATGCCAGTTGCTCCAAGCGTTGCTTTTGGTTTTAACGATATAAAAACTCCAGTGCAAATGTATTTAGAAGATGTATTTACTATTTCAGTGAATTTAGCAGGACTTGGTGGCATTAGTGTGCCAGTAGGAAAAAATGAAAATGGACTTAGTATTTCTGCTCAACTTATATGTAAAGCTTATGATGAGCAAACTTTATTAGATGGTGCTTTGAGCTTGGAAGAAATTATCAAAAACAAATAAAGGAAAAATTATGAAAATCATAAAACGCGCTTTGACTTTTGAAGATGTTTTACTAGTCCCTCAATATTCTGAGGTTTTACCTAAAGAAGTAGATATTAAAACAAGACTTACAAAAAATATCACCTTAAATATGCCTTTGATTTCAGCTGCTATGGATACAGTTACTGAACATAGAGCAGCTATTATGATGGCAAGGCTTGGTGGCATAGGGGTAATCCATAAAAATATGGACATAGCTTCACAAGTTAGAGAGATAAAAAGAGTTAAAAAAAGTGAAAGTGGCGTGATTATGGATCCTATTTATATAGGGCCTAAAGCAAGTGTTAAAGAAGCGCTAGAACTCATGGCTGAATATAGAATTTCAGGCGTTCCTGTGGTAGATGAGAATAAAATTTTAATAGGAATTTTAACTAATCGCGATTTAAGATTTGAAACTAACTTTGATAATTTAGTAGAAAATGTAATGACAAAAATGCCTTTAATCACTGCTAAAAAAGGCTCTACTTTAGATGATGCAGAAAGGATTTTCTCTACTAATAAAGTAGAAAAACTTCCAATCGTAGATGAAAATAATCGCTTAGAAGGTTTAATCACTATAAAAGATTTGAAAAAACGCAAAGAATATCCAAATTCAAATAAAGATGCTTATGGAAGATTAAGAGTGGCTGCAGCCGTGGGTGTGGGTCAGCTTGATCGCGTAAAGGCTTTAGTAGAAGCTGAAGTTGATGTTATAGTAATGGATAGTGCGCATGGACATTCTAAAGGGATTATTGATACATTAAAAGCAATTAAGGCTGAATTTAATGTAGATGTGATAGTAGGAAATGTTGCAAGTGCTAAAGCAGTTAAAGATCTATGTGAAGCAGGTGCAGACGCTGTTAAGATAGGTATAGGACCTGGTAGTATTTGTACCACTCGTATTGTTTCAGGTGTGGGTGTACCTCAAATTTCAGCTATAGATGAATGCGCAATAGAAGCGAGTAAATACAGCGTGCCAGTAATCGCTGATGGGGGTATAAAATACTCAGGCGATATTGCAAAAGCTATCGCAGCAGGAGCAAGTAGTGTGATGATAGGTTCACTTTTGGCAGGAACTGATGAGAGTCCAGGTGAGTTATTTACTTATCAAGGAAGACAATATAAGAGTTATCGTGGCATGGGAAGCTTAGGTGCTATGCAAAAAGGTAGTTCAGATAGATATTTCCAAGAAGGTACAGCTCAAGATAAACTTGTACCTGAAGGTATTGAAGGTAGGGTGCCTTATGTAGGAAGTATAAAAAGTGTAGTACATCAACTTTTAGGTGGGCTTAGATCTTCTATGGGTTATGTAGGTGCAGTAGATATCAAAGCTTTCCAAGAAAGAGCTGAATTTGTAGAAATCACCGTAGCAGGATTAAAAGAAAGCCATGTGCATGATGTAACTATCACTGCTGAAGCACCAAATTATAAGGTGAGTAATTAATGGAATTTGAAGATCATATCAAACAAGCCGAGCTTTCTTTGGAAAAACTTAATGATAAAGATTTGGACCTTAAAACTTGCGTAGAAATTTATAAAGAAGGTTTAAAAAGTATCAAGCAAGCAAGAACTATGCTTGAAAATGCTAAATTAGAAATCGAGCAAGTAGATGAGTAGTGTTGTAGCTTTACAATTTCCCACTTTGGCTTTGAGTGAATCAAGGCTTGATTATTATCTAAAAGCTGCCAAGGAAAGTGGTGCGAATTTGGTGGTTTTGGGTGAGTATGTTTTAAATAGCTTTTTTAGTGAGCTAAAAACTATGCCAAAAAGCATGATCAAAGAACAAAGTCAAAGCAAAAAAGCAAGCTTGATAAAACTTGCTAAAAAATATGATTTAAATATTATTGCACCTTTCATAAGTGTTGAAAATGATGGTTTAAAAAAACTATGCTTAAAAGTAGGTCCACAAAATGTAAAAGTGTATGAGCAACAAATTTTAATGCCTTATGCACACTGGAATGAAGAAAAATTTTTTAACAATAAAAAAGCTGATAAGCTTAAACTTTTTACTTTCACACATGAGGGCTTAAAATGTGCTTTGCTTTTTGGTTTTGAGGCACATTTTGATATCTTTTGGCAAATGATCATGAAAAAAAAGATAGACTTAGTCATCATTCCCACAGCTAGCACCTTTGAAAGTAATCAAAGATGGCTAGAACTTTTAAAAACAAGAGCCTTTTTAAACTCAACAAGCATTTTAAGGGTTAATCGTATAGGTAATTTAAAGCAAGAAAATGAGTGGAAATTTTATGGAGATAGCTTTTTTATTAATGCTTTTGGGGAAGTACAAGAGCAACTTGGCGATCAAGAAGAAATGCTTGTAGTAGAAGTTAGTAAAGCAAATGAAGCTAGAAATTTATGGGGTTTTGATAAGCTTATAAAAAATTACGAAGAATAAAATTTATTTTAGTTTTTTAGAAAGTAAAAACAATGAGTAGATTTTATCTCTAAGGGCTTTTTATATTTTATTTTTAGTAAATAAATGATAGAATTTTGCCTTAAATTTTCAAAAAATTTGAGGCAAGAATGCAAAAAATTCATTTTATAGGTATAGGCGGTATTGGAATTTCAGCTTTGGCGAGATTTTTAAAAGAACAAGACTTTAAGATTAGTGGTTCTGATATCAAAGAAAGTAAAATCACAAAAGAATTAGAAAAAGAAGGTATAAATATAAAAATTCCTCATCATAAAGACAATGTTAAAGATGTGGATTTAGTGGTGTATTCAGCTGCTATCAAAGAAGATAATGAGGAATTAATCAGTGCAAAAAAACAAAACATCACAACGCTTTCAAGAAAAGAAGCCCTGCCTATGATTTTAAAAGACAAAAGAGTTTTTGCGGTTGCGGGAGCCCATGGTAAAAGCACAACTTCAAGCATTTTAGCAAGCTTGATAGAAGCTTCTGTTATTATTGGTGCAGTGTTGAAAGAAAGTGGCACCAATATGCTTTATAAAGAAAGCGAAAATCTCATTTTTGAAGCTGATGAGAGTGACAGTTCTTTTTTGAACTCAAATCCTTATTTAGCTATAGTGACTAATGTTGAAGCAGAACATTTAGATCATTATGGAAATGATCTTTCAAAATTATACAAAGCTTATGAAGACTTTTTGCGTTTGTCTAAAATTCAAGTGATTAATGCTGAAGATGAGTTTTTGTCAAGTTTAAATTTAAATAATGCAAAAAAGCTTTACCCAAGCAAAGATATCACAAATATTTATATGAAAGTAGAAAATTTTAAGCCAAAAACCTATTTTACACTTAAAGATTTAGGTGAATTTAGCGTTTTTGGTATGGGTGAGCATGTGGCGATGGACGCTGCTTTGGCTATTTTGGCTGCGAGTGAATTTATAAATATAGAAGAGCTAAAAACTAAGCTTTTAAAATATCAAGGGATTAAAAAAAGATTTGACATTTTATTTGCAAATGAAAATATGGCTTTGATTGATGATTATGGGCACCATCCAACAGAAATCAAAACAACACTTAAAGCAGCAAATGAGTATGCAAGGCTAGCTGGATATAAAAAAATCATAGCTATTTTTGAGCCTCACCGCTACACGCGTTTAAGTGCAAATATAGAGTATTTTAGCGAGGTTTTAGCAAATGTTGATGAGCTCTATATTTTACCTGTGTATGCAGCAGGGGAAGCTAAAATAGATATTAATATGCAAAAATACTTTCCAAAAGCTAAATTTATAAAAGAAATTAAAAGAGAAGAAAATGCTATTTATCTTGATGATGAGTTGATTGAAAATGGCTTGGTAATTGGTTTTGGTGCAGGAGATATAAGCACAAAGCTTAGGGGCAAGTATGTTTAAGATTTTTTTATATGTCTTAGCTTTTTTTGCGATTTTACTTTTTTTCATTTTTTTGCGTAAAAAAATAGGTAAGATTAGTAATTATCTTTTGATTTTAATGTTGATTTTGATGATTGCCTTTGCGATTAAATTTGAGTTAAGTGCCACAAGAAGTGGTATTTTGAAAAAAGAAACGCTCAATGCATTTTTACAAGGACAAAGTCTAATTTGCAAAGATGTTAATGTCACTAAAGAGTATTTTAACTTTGAACATGGAACGCAAAGTTTTATTTCAAATGGTAAAAATAAACAATTTAAAGCCTATATTTTTGATATAAAAGATTGCAAGGTAGATAAATAATGCAAGAGCAATTTTTTAAAAAGCTAGATTTAGATGGTTATATAGAAGACTTTAGGGGACTTTTTGCAAGAGATAAAGAAATTTTTTTACAAGGTGATAGCAAGCTTCATTATAAAAGAATCAATGAACTTTCGCTGATTGATTTTAATCCTCCGCCTATGATAGAAGAGCTAAATAGTGCTTTAACTCATCTTAGCAAGCAAGGAATTTTACATTTAAGCCAAAGCTTTGAATTTATTAAAATCTGTATGTATTTTAGATACTTAAAGGGCTTAAAAATTGAAGAAAGTTTAAAAGAATGGCTTTTAAAAATAGAAATTCCACAAGCTATTTTAGAACTTTTTGAGTATTTTGATGAAAAGGGTGAGATTAAAGAAAGTGTTGATGAAAGACTTGTTAATCTAAATTTAGCTCTAAAAATGAAAAAAGAAAGCTTGGTAGCTGAGTTTAAAAAACTCACCTATACTAAAAATCTTAGTGCGTATTTAATTGATACTCAAATCCATCTTATCAATGGTATGGAAGCCTTGCTTTTGCGCGGTGGGTTTAATCATGTCTTAAAAGCAAAAATCATAGGTAGAAGTAGTGGTGGTGGATTTTATGTGGTGCCTTTGAGTGTAGAAAAAATCCAAAGTCAAATAGATGAAATCAAAGATGCTAAAGAAGAAATTTTTTATGAGTATGCTAAAAAAATCAGCTTGATTTTTTATAAAAATTTGATGTTTTTGAAATTTATCAATAATGCTTTTGATTTATTTGATCATTATAGCGCTAGAGTTTTGATGGCTAAAAAACATGATTATGAGTTTGTTTTAGCTGATAGTTCTAATAATTTAAGCTTATATAACTTCGCACATCCGGCTTTAAAAAATGCAAAAAGTGTTAATATAGAGTTTAATAAAAAAGTTTTAATCATCACGGGTGTAAATGCAGGTGGTAAGTCTATGCTTTTAAAAGGAATTTTAAGTGCAGCTTTACTTGCAAAGCATTTACTTCCTATGAGAATTAATGCACAAAAAAGCCAAATAGGCAATTTCAAAGAATTTGATGCGATTTTAGAAGATCCACAAAATGTAAAAAATGATA
The DNA here is from genome assembly GCF_025772845.1 of Campylobacter sp. CNRCH_2014_2849. Taxonomy (NCBI): domain Bacteria; kingdom Pseudomonadati; phylum Campylobacterota; class Epsilonproteobacteria; order Campylobacterales; family Campylobacteraceae; genus Campylobacter; species Campylobacter sp. CNRCH_2014_2849. The sequence continues at coordinate 15,819 of NZ_JAKMSW010000011.1, forward strand.
TTTCTACTTTTGCAGGAAGAATGTTGCATTTTTCTAAGCTTTTAGGTAAGAAAAATGTTTTATTAGGGGTTGATGAGATAGAGCTTGGAACAGATTTTGAAGAAGCTGCGTGTTTATATACTGAGCTTATTTCTAAGCTTTTAGAACAAGATAATAAAATCATCATTACAACCCACCACAAACGCCTTGCTATGCTTTTAGCTAAAAATTCACAAGTTGAACTCATCGCTGCTTTGTATGATGAGGAATTATCACGCCCAAAATATGAGTTTTTAAAAGGCACTATAGGCAAATCTTATGCATTTGAAACGGCTTTAAGATATGGCATAAGTGCAAATTTAGTGCAAAATGCTAAAAAGCTTTATGGAGAAGATAAAGAAAATTTAGAAGAAATGGTAAGTAAAAATATCAATCTTGAACTTTCTTTACGCAAGAAAAATGAAGAGCTTGAAAAAAAAGAAGTCAAAGTAGATGAAATTTTACTTTCACTTAAAGATCAAAAAGAAAAAAATGAGCAAGAATTTAAAAAGCTTATTTCTAATTTAGAATTTAAATACCACAAAGCCATAGAAGAAGCTAAAAAAACGATAAATCTAAAAGATATTAAAGAAAAACAAAGAAGTTTAAACAAAGCCAATGAACTTAAAAAAAGCATTGTTTTACCAAGTATGGAGCAAAATGAAGAACTTAGAGTTGGGGATTTTGTAAAATATGAAAAAATCAAAGGTAAAATCACTGCAATTTCAAAAAACGATGCGATGATTCAAAGCGATGGTTTGAGTTTGCGTGTGCCATTAAAGCTTCTTAAAAAAAGCAATCAAAACCCTACACAAAAGGTAAAACCAAGTGTCAATATAACCCGTCCAAGTGCTTTAAATATGACTTTAGATTTACACGGCTTAAGAAGTGATGAGGCGCTTGAAAGATTAGATAAATTTATCTCTGATGCTTTGATAGTGGGTTTTGATGAGGTGATAGTTTATCATGGTATAGGCACAGGAAAACTAGCTTTTGCGGTAAAAGAGTTTTTAAAAGCCCACAAAAGTGTAAAAAGCTTTAATGATGCTCCGATTAATCAAGGTGGTTTTGGTGCTAAGGTGGTTAAGCTTTAAGTAAAATTATAGTAAAACCTTTAAACAATAATGAGGTTTAATAATGAAACAAGTGATGATTTTAAGCGGGGCAGGTTTGTCTGCTCCAAGTGGTATAAAGACTTTTAGAGCTAGTGGTGGGCTTTGGGAAGAGCATGATGTGATGGAAGTTTGCTCTGCAACTGGCTTTAGAAAAAATCCTAAAAAAGTTTTGGAATTTTACAATAAAAGAAGAAAAGAACTAGCTAGTGTTAAGCCAAATCACGCACATGAAATCATCGCTTTATTAAAACAAAAATTTCCAAAACAAATTAGCATTTTAACGCAAAATGTAGATGATTTATTAGAGCGAGCAGGTTGTGAAGAAGTGGTGCATTTGCATGGCTTTTTACCTGAGCTTAGGTGTTTAGAGTGTGAAAATATTTTTAACATAGACTATGAAAGTAGTGATGATAAAATTTGTCCTAAATGTCAAAGCAAAAGTGTAAGGCACAATATCGTGATGTTTGAAGAAATGGCACCAAATTATAAAATTTTATATGAAAAATTACAAAATTGTGATTTATTTGTATGTATAGGCACAAGCGGGCAGGTTTTACCCGTGGGAGAGTATGCAAGAGTATGTAAGCAAAGTATATTAAACAATCTTGATGAGGATAAATATTTAGAAAGTAATTTTACTAAAGTTTATATAGAAGATGTTTGCACAGCCATTGATAAAATCAAAACCGATATAGAAAATTTCTTGGAAGCAAAATGTTAGAAGTAATCTTACAAGGCATAGTTTTAGGTATGGGTGTGTCTGTGCCTTTTGGACCTGTGAATATTTTGATCTTAAATACTGCTTTGTCTTCTTTTAAAAATGCTTTTTGCGTTGGGCTCGGTGCTTTAAGTGCTGATATACTTTTTTTGATTTTGATTAATCTTGGGCTTTTAAGCTTTGCAAATAATGAATTTTTTTATAAAATACTAGCGGTTTTTGGTTTTTTCTTTTTGAGTTTTATGGTATTTTTAATGCTAAGAAAAACAAGAAAAGTCGATCTTAACAAGGTAAATAAAACACATCCTTTAAAAGGTTTTAGCAAAGGATTTTTCTTAAATGTTACAAATCCTTATGTTATAGGCTTTTGGGTGAGTGTAGCAGGGCTTAGCATGCAGAGTAAAAACTCTTTTGCCTTGCTTTTTGGTTTGGTGGGTTTTATTGTGTTTTGGATTTTTACTCTATCGTTTTTTGTGTCTAAATTCAAAGCACTTGTAAAAAACAAACATATATTTTACATTAATCTTTTTTCAGCATTTATTTTAGAGTATTTTGCTCTTTCTGTGCTGTATAAAGCTTTTATAGGATAGAACATGCAAGTAGTTGAAATTTTTAAAGAATTGAGCAAATTTAAATCCATCACCCCAGATGATGATGGAGCATTAAATTATATTGCAGTGGAGTTAAGTGATTTTGAAGCTTTTTTTATAGAAAAAGAAGGTGTGAAAAATCTTTTGCTGACTAAAAAATTTAGTGATGATGGCGAGCATTTAGCTTTTGGCGGGCATGTAGATGTAGTGCCTGCAGGAGAGGGTTGGAGCAGTGATCCTTTTGAGCCTTTAGAAAAAGATGGATTTATTTATGCAAGAGGCGCACAAGATATGAAAAGTGGCGTGGCTGCTTTTATGTGTGCAGTTAAGGAGGTAGAAAATTTCAAAGGAAGAATTTCACTGATTTTAACAAGCGATGAAGAAGGCGAGGCTAAATTTGGCACGCTTGAAGTGCTTAAATTTATGCAAGAAAAAGATATGCTACCTGATTTTGCTGTGGTTGCTGAGCCAACCTGTGATAAAAAATTTGGAGATAGTATTAAAATAGGGCGTCGTGGTTCTATCAATGCAAAATTACTCATCAAAGGTAAGCAAGGCCATGTGGCATACCCGCAAAAATGCATTAATCCTGTGCATAATTTTGCTTTTGCTTTGAAATTTTTAGCAGGTTTTGATCTTGATCCAGGCGATGAGGTATTTGCACCATCTAAAATCGTTATTACTGATATACGCGGTGGTATGGAAGTGTGTAATGTAACCCCAAATGATTTAAAATTGATGTTTAATGTAAGAAATTCTCCACAAACTAGCTTAGAAGATGTAAAAGCTTATGTAGAAAAGACTTGTGAAGGACTTGATTATGAGTTGAGCATAAATCAAAGTTCAAAGCCTTTTTTAACACAAAGTGACTCTAAAATCGTACAAAAACTAAATGAGAGTGTGCAAAAAATCACTCAAGTAGTGCCAGAACTTAACACCAAAGGTGGTACAAGTGATGCGAGATATTTTGCTGAGTTTGGTGTGAAGGTGGTAGAATTTGGCGTGTGTAATGATAGAATTCATGCAATTGATGAAAGAGTGAGTATAGAAGAGCTTGAAAAATTGTATTTAGTTTTTAAAGATTTATTAGAGAATTTTAACTAGGAAAAGCATGGATGTAATAGGAATTTAGAGTAGCCTCTCATTTAAGAGTATCTTGCAGCTACCGGCAAGTTAGCCCTCTAAACTTCTAAAATTATATCATTAATTTTTTAAAATGGAGTAATAGGAAGTAAAATGTCTTTTGAGCTTGATGTAAGTAGCTATGAAAAAATAGAAAAGCTATTTATCAATTTTAAATTAAAATGTGATTTTAAATTTAGAACGATAAAAGGGATTAATGTTTTGCATTTTGGATATTTGTGGGGAGCTTGCAAAGAAGCACAAAAGATTTTAGAAAAAAATCAAAAATGTGAAGATTTGTTTGAGCTAATTATGAAAATTTATTCCAAAAGACGCAAAAATCATCAAGCAAATTTTTTACTTTTACAATGTTATGAAAATGCTCTAAGAAGTACTTTAGCAGTAAAAATAGTAAATTTGTATAATAAGTTAGATGATGATTGGTTTAAATCTAGCGAAGAGGTTTTTAATCCTGCTTTAAAAAGTCTTTTAAAAAAAGTTAAAAAGAGATGTCAAAAAATAGATGAATATAATAGCACTTGGCAAATTTTTGATGATTTTTGTCTGATTGATTTAGAAGAGATATTAATAGATCATTGGAGTGAATTTGCTTATATATTTAAAGATAAAAAAATATATAAAAATCAAGTCTTACCAAGTTTTGGCACCAAAGAATACCTTAAAACAAAACTAAGCCAAATAAGAAAAGCTAGAAATGAAACCTATTATAATAAACCTACAAAAATAAAATTTAAAAAAGATTTGGAAATTTTACTTTTGAGATTTGGTTATAATTTAGAAGATGCTATTGATATTGGAGAGATAAAAGAAGCTATTATTTTAAGATTTAATTATAATAATGTAAGTGAGTAAGTATTTTAAGTAAAATAAGTAAAGGTTTTAAATGATTATCAATGGGCAAAAGCTTGAGTTAAAAGAGCTTAGATTTATGGATTATGTTAAAGAAAAGCAATTAAAAATAGAATTTATTGCCTTAGAATTAAACGGAGAAATTATCCCAAGGGATAAATTTGAAAATTTGATTTTAAAAGAAAATGATAAAGTAGAGATTGTTACTTTTGTAGGTGGTGGTTGATGAGAATTAAATTTAATGGTAGTATGATAGACACGCATTTTAAAAACACTTTGGAATTTTTTCAAAGTGTGAGTAAAAATGAAAATGATGTATGGATAGTCAATGGTTTTGCAACAAAAGAAAGTTTGGAGCTAAAAGAAAATGATGAGCTTTTTTGTATAGAAAAAAATACTTTACCACCATATGAAGCTCTTGATGCGATGATGAGGGCAAGACATACTCCAAAACTTCATGATAAGCTTAAAAAGGCAAGTGTGGCAGTGTGTGGACTTGGTGGACTTGGCTCGCATATAGCTATAAATTTAGCAAGAAGTGGGGTTGGTAGGCTTCATTTGATTGATTTTGATGTGGTTGAGCCAAGTAATCTTAACCGTCAAGCTTATATGGTGGAAGATTTAGGTAAATTTAAGGCTGAAGCTTTAAAAGATCAAATCGCTAAAATTAATCCTTTTATAGAAGTATTTGCACAAGTTTTAAAAATAGAAAAAGAAAATATAGCCAAACTTTTTGCAGATGATGATATAGTTTGTGAAGCCTTTGATAGTGCAAAATACAAAGCCCTTTTAGCGCAAAATTTTCACCAATACTATCCTCAAAAAACATTAATTTGTGCTTCTGGCTTAGCAGGATATGGCGATAGCAACAGCATACAAACAAGAAAAATTGCAAAAAACTTTTATGTTTGTGGTGATTTAAAAAACGAGGCAAAGGTAGGCAATGGACTTATGGCACCGCGTGTAAATATTTGTGCAGGACATCAAGCAAATTTAGTTTTAGAACTTTTAGTGAGCGAGTAATGGAAAAATTAAAAATAGGAAAATATGAGTTTAATTCCAGGTTTATTTTAGGTTCTGGAAAATTTTCTTTTGAGCTTATAAAATCAGCCATTGAAGAAGCAAAAGTGGAGATTATCACCTTAGCTTTGCGTAGGGTAAATGATAAAGGTGTAGAAAATATACTTGATTTTATCCCAAAGCACATTAAGCTTTTGCCTAATACTTCAGGTGCAAGAAATGCTAATGAGGCATTGCGTATAGCAAGACTTGCAAGAGAGCTTGGTTGTGGAGATATGATTAAAGTTGAAGTAATTAGCGATAGTAAATATTTATTACCGGATAATTATGAAAGTGTAAAAGCAGTAGAACTTTTAGCAAATGAGGGTTTTACACCTTTAGTTTATATGTATCCTGATTTATATGCAGCGCGTGCTATGGCTAATGCAGGAGCTGCTGCTATAATGCCTCTTGGAGCTCCTATAGGAAGCAATAAAGGCTTAAAAACTAAAGAATTTATACAAATTTTACTTAATGAAATTAGCTTACCTGTTATAGTAGATGCAGGCATAGGAAATCCCGCACAAGCTTGTGAAGCCATGCAAATGGGAGTAAGTGCAGTGATGGCAAATACTGCTATAGCTCAAGCTAAAGATGTAGCAAAAATGGCAAAGGCTTTTGCTTTGGCTATAGAGGCAGGACATAATGCGTATTTAGCAGGTATAGCAAATGAAAGCATGCCAAGTGCAAGCTCGCCTTTGAGTGGTTTTTTAAGAGATTAAAATGCAAAAATATCCTCATATGCAAAGTATTGAAAGTGAAATTTTAACCAAGGTTTTAAAAGAAGTTGAAATTTTTGATGAAAGTAAATTTAGCGCTTTTGATGTAAAACAAGCTTTAGTTAAAGATTATCTTAACATAGAAGATTTGAAAGCTTTGCTTTCAAGCGCAGCAGAAGATTTTATAGAAGATTTAGCACAAAAATCAAGCAAGATTACTCAAAAATATTTTGGAAATTCCATTTCGCTTTTTACACCTTTATATCTTTCTAATTTTTGCAATAGCAAATGCACTTATTGTGGGTTTCAAAAAGGAAATAACATTAAAAGAGCTAAGCTAAATGAGGCTGAAATTCACAAAGAAATGCAAGAGATTAAAAAAAGCGGCTTGGAAGAAATTTTACTCTTAACAGGTGAGGGTAGGGAATATGCTAGCGTAGAATATCTTGCCAAAGCTTGTGAGATAGCAAAAGAGTATTTTAAGGTTGTTGGAATTGAAGTTTATCCTATGAATGTAGATGAGTATACATTGCTTCATGAAAAGGGTTGTGAATATGTAAGTGTTTATCAAGAAACTTATAATCAAAAAACTTATTCTAAAATTCATATTGAAGGTGAAAAAAGTGTATTTGAGTATCGTTTTCATGCACAAGAGCGAGCGTTAAAAGCAGGTATGAGAGGGATTGCTTTTGGAGCTTTACTTGGCGTGGATGATTTTAGAAAAGATGCTTTTGCTACGGCTTTACATGCGTATTTTTTACAGCAAAAATACCCTCATGCTGAAATAGCTTTATCTATCCCTAGATTAAGACCTATTATCAATAATAAAAAAATTCATCCAAAAGATGTAAGTGAAACAAGGCTTTTGCAGGTTTTATGTGCTTATAGATTATTTTTACCTTTTGCAAGTATTACGATTTCTACGCGTGAAAGAGCAGGATTTAGAGACGGGGTTATTAAACTTGGAGCTACTAAAATGAGTGCAGGTGTAAGCGTGGGGGTAGGTGAGCACCAAGGTAATAAAAAAGGTGATGATCAGTTTCAAATTAGTGATATGCGTAGTGTTGATGAGGTTTTAGCTATGTTAAAAAATGCAAATTTACAAGCTATAATGAGCGATAGTATTTATGTGGGATAAAAAAATCATTGCTATTAGCGATAGTCAAAATACCCAAGGAGATTTTTTAAATTTTATTGAAAAACTAAGTCAAAGTAGTATTGATGCTTTAGTGCTTAGAGAAAAACATTTGGATGAGTTAGAATATACTAAATTAGCCAAAGAAGTATTAAAAATTTTTAATAAAACTCAAAAAATTTGCTTTTTGCATTATCATTATGAAGCTTGTTTAAAATTAAATCATCAATTTTTTCATGCTCCCTTAATAATTTTACAAAATTACCCACAAAGTTATAAAAAATTTGAGCTTTTGGGTACTTCTATCCATTCTAAAGAAGAATTAGATTTAGCTTATAAGTTTAAAGTAAATCATGCTTTTTTCGGACATGTATTTGAAAGCTCATGTAAGGCTGATTTAACACCAAAGGGTATAAAAAATTTAAAAGATTTGTTAGAAGTTTCAAAAATACCCATTTATGCTATAGGTGGGATAAATATCCAAACTATAAATCATTTAAAAGATTTAAATTTAGCAGGCGTATGTATAAGAGAAGCTTTGTATAAAAGTAAAGATGTAAAAAACTATGTTTTAAAGTGTAAAGATCTTTTAGTCCAAAAGGACTAAAAGATTATAGCCAGAAAAAGTATGCAATTACTGCAAGTGCGATTGAGCAAAAGATATTTAATATAATCCCAACTTTTACCATTTCTTGTTGTTTAATATGTCCTGTACCAAAAACTATAGCATTTGGTGGTGTAGCAACTGGTAGCATGAAAGCACAAGAAGCACCAATAGCAATGATTAAAGCAAGTCCTAAAGCAGGAACGCCTAAAGTATCTGCTATAGAGATAAATAAAGGCACAAGTAAGGCTGCTGAAGCAGTATTTGAGGTAAATTCAGTTAAAAATACTATAAAAAATGCCACAATTAAACCTATAATAAATAAATGTCCATTTTCTATAAATGAAATGATAGTATCAGCCATTACTTTACTAGCGCCAGAATCTCTTAATACTACACTTAAAGTGATACCTCCACCAAAGAGCATTAATACACCCCAATCGGTATTTTTTTGTATATTTTTCCAATCAATTACTTTAAAAGCACATACTAAAACAGCAGCCAATAAAGCAATAATTGCATCAAGATTTGCTATTTTGTGTCCAAAAATACTTGTGATGATAGGACTGATATTACCACTAAAAATCCAAGATAGTGCAACGACTAAAAAGATTATTAAAGTGATGATTCTAGGTCTTGTAAGTTCTATATTTTCAGTATGTAAATCAACTTGTAGATTAAATTTAGGTTTAAACATAAAGTATAAAATTAAAATCATTGCAGGTAGGAAAATTAAAACAATAGGAATTCCGTATTTTAACCATTGTGCAAAAGTAATGTGTAATTGAGTGGCAACGATTGCATTTGGTGGAGTTCCTACTATGGTGCCTATACCACCTATACTCGCACTAAAAGCTATACCTAAAAGGATGAAAACATAAGTATTTCTATCTTTTTGCGGATCAAGTGAAGCTAACATACCTATAGCAAGCGGAAGCATCATAGCTGCTGTTGCGGTATTACTCATCCACATGGATAAAAATGCAGTAGTGATAAAAATATACAAACTAGAAAGGCCTAAATGCCCTTTTGCTAATGTTAAAATTTTATGTGCAATAAGTTTGTCTAATTTTTGATGATGCATAGCTGCGGCCAAAGCAAAACCACCAAAAAATAAAAAGATATTAGAATCAGCAAAACCTGTTAAAGCTTTAGCGGTGGGTAGTAATCCCAAAATAGCAGCTAAAACAGGTACTAAAATAGCTGTAATAGTAACATGCAAAGCCTCACTAAGCCATAAAACGGCAATAAAAATTAACAAAGATAAACCTTGGTTTACTTTAGTTTCACCAAAAGGGGAAAAATAAAGCAAAGCGATAAATAACACTAAATCAGCAACGACTATAAGTGTTTTTGTATTTGAACTCATTTAACAACTCCTTTAAAATATTGCAGTTTTGTAACATATTCTAAATGAATTTTCTTTTAAATATCAATTTTTGTATAAAATTTTTTCAATAAAATTATTCTTGTGTGAAAAAAAGTAAGTTTTAGTAAAATTTATTTGTTTTTGGTATAATTTTTGCTAATTAAAAATCATAAAATAATAAAGATGATTCTAAGGAAAAAAGATGTTAAAAAAAGTATTTGTATTTGTTTTAGCTTTATTTTTTAGTGCATGTGCTGTAAATTCTAAAAATCAAAGTGTTGCAAAAGTTAATGAGCTTATAAAAATTCAAGCACAATGTTATAATCCTTCTGATTCTAAAGCATATGAAGCAAAAATTAAAGGCCTTGTGTATATTAGTGATGTGGGACTTAAGTATTGCACAAATAAAAGAACAATTGATAAAAGTGCTTCCTTAAAAAAAGTTTATATTCATAGGGTATATGATTTAAATGAGAATTTAAAATATTCTTCTTCTAATGGAAGTAATTATTACATCAATGAAAATTTCAACTATTATTTTTATGTGTTTTTAAAAGAAGAATTAGAAAATAGAGGTATAGTTGTAGTAGAAGATACACAAGATTCTCCTTATGTTTTAAGAGTAGATTTAAGTTTTAATGATTTTTATTCTAAATTTGATTCTAATTCTTTATTTTCAATTATTGCTAGTCAATTGACACTAAAAGATATTAATACCAATAAAACTATTAATATTAAAACCAAACAAGAAGTTAAAGGTTTTTATAATATCAAAGATCTACCTTTTTTCACTCAGCTTCTTATAAAACAAGTGGCTAATAAATCTGCAGATATTATCAGCTCTTTGTGAGGTGTTTTAATTGCCATGGATTTTCCTTTGCGAGTTTTTGTCCAGCTTGCAAGGAAGAGCTTTTAGAATATTCTTTAGGTATAAGAGAACTTGAGGGAAATTTTAAAGTTTATTATTTTTATCAATATGAGCAAATTAAGCATTTGATTTATTTTAAACACAAATTTCAAGGCTATTTTGTTTTAAATGCTTTAGCAAAATTGAGTTTTGCTAAATTTGAGGATTTTTTTCAACCATCTTGTAAAATTAATGCTATAGCTTTAGATGATAAAACATATAAAAATTACTCTCATACTGCTATTTTAACTAAATACTTAAATACTAAATTTATAAAACCTATGTATCACACCTTGCAAGCTAGTTCAGAATTTAAATATAGTGGTAAAAGTTTGAAATTTCGTAAAGATAATAAAAGATCTTATAAGCTTTTAAAGCGTCCAAAATATCCTGTAGTTTTAGTAGATGATGTGATAACTACTGGATTAAGTTTATTAGAGGCAAAAGAGCTTTTAGAAAAAAATAATATTGAAGTGCTTTTTGCTTTAGTTTTGGCTAATGCAAAATTTGATACAATATAGGCATTAATTTTAAGGATTTTTATGGAAAATATTTTTACTAAAGATTCAGATATTGAAAATATAGATATAGAAAGTTCTATAAAAAGTAGTTATTTAGATTATTCTATGAGTGTTATTATAGGCCGCGCCTTGCCTGATGCTAGAGATGGGCTTAAACCTGTTCATAGAAGAATTTTATATGCTATGAATGATTTAGGTGTTGGAAGTCGTAGTGCATACAAAAAATCAGCGCGTATAGTGGGTGATGTAATCGGTAAATATCATCCACATGGTGATACAGCTGTATATGATGCTTTAGTAAGAATGGCGCAAGATTTTTCTATGCGTTATCCAAGCGTAGATGGACAAGGAAACTTCGGTTCTATTGATGGTGATGGCGCTGCTGCGATGCGTTATACTGAAGCTAGGATGACGATTTTAGCTGAAGAGCTTTTGCGCGATATAGAAAAAGATACGGTTGATTTTATACCAAATTATGATGATTCTATGAGTGAGCCCGATGTTTTACCTGCTAGGGTCCCAAATTTATTGCTTAATGGTTCAAGTGGTATTGCAGTAGGTATGGCTACTAATATTCCTCCGCATAGCTTAAATGAGCTTATTGATGGTTTGCTTTATTTAATTGATAATAAAAACGCAAGTTTAGAAGAAATAATGCAATTTATTAAAGGACCTGATTTTCCAACCGGCGGTATTATCTTTGGTAAAAAAGGTATTATAGAAGCATACCGCACAGGTCGTGGTAGGGTAAAAGTAAGAGCAAAGACCCATATAGAAAAAAGAGCTAATAAAGATATTATCGTTATAGATGAACTTCCTTATCAAACTAACAAAGCAAGATTAATAGAGCAAATCGCTGAACTTGCCAAAGAAAAACAAATCGAAGGTATTGCTGAAGTTAGAGATGAGAGTGATAGAGAAGGAATTCGCGTGGTAATTGAGCTAAAACGCGATGCTATGAGTGAGATTGTGTTAAATAATCTTTTTAAATCTACCACTATGGAAAGTACTTTTGGTGTGATTATGCTTGCTATACATAATAAAGAGCCAAAAGTTTTTTCTTTAATTGAGCTTTTAAATTTATTCTTAAATCATAGAAAAACTGTAATTATTAGAAGAACTATTTATGAGTTGCAAAAAGCTAGAGCTAGAGCACATATTTTAGAAGGTTTAAAAATTGCACTAGATAATATTGATGAAGTGATAGCTTTGATTAAAAACTCTCCTGATAACCCAACGGCTAAAAATTTATTAATGCAAAAATTTGGTCTAAGCGAGCTTCAATCTAATGCTATTTTAGATATGAAATTAGGCCGTTTAACAGGTCTTGAGAGAGAAAAAATTGATAATGAATTAAGGGAATTATTAGCAGAAATAGAGAGGCTTGATCAAATTTTAAAAAGCGAAACTTTGCTTGAAAATTTAATCAAAGATGAGTTAAAAGAAATCAGAACAAAATTTGATGTACCAAGAATTACTCAAATTGAAGAAGACTATGATGATATTGATATAGAAGATTTAATACCAAATGAAAATATGGTAGTTACTATCACTCATCGTGGCTATATTAAGCGTGTTCCAAGTAAGCAATATGAAAAACAAAAACGCGGTGGTAAAGGCAAGGTTGCAGTTACAACTTATGATGATGATTTTATAGAAAGTTTCTTTACGGCAAATACACATGATACCTTGATGTTTGTTACTGATCGCGGACAGCTTTATTGGCTTAAGGTTTATAAAATTCCTGAAGGAAGTAGAACCGCTAAAGGCAAAGCCGTGGTTAATCTCATTAATTTACAAGCAGATGAAAAAATCATGGCAATTATTCCAACCACTGATTTTGATGAAAGTAAATCATTATGTTTCTTTACTAAAAATGGTATCGTAAAACGCACAAATTTAAGTGAATATCAAAACATTAGAAGCGTGGGTGTAAAAGCGATTAATCTAGATGAAAATGATGAACTTGTTACTGCAATTATCGTAGCAAGGGATGAAAATGAAACTCAAGAACAAAATTATGAAGAAAATTTAGAAAATGAAATGCTTGAACCTAATGAAGAGCTTGATAATACTATCGTTGGTAAAATGCTTTTTGCGGTTACTAAAAAAGGTATGTGTATTAAATTCCCACTTGCTAAAGTTAGAGAGATTGGCCGTGTAAGTAGAGGGGTAACTGCGATTAAATTTAAAGAAAAAGATGATGAGGTTGTGGGTGCTGTTGTTATAGAAAATGACGCTCAAGAAATCTTAAGCGTAAGTGCAAAAGGTATAGGTAAGCGTACTGATGCTGGAGAATATAGACTTCAAAGTAGAGGTGGTAAGGGTGTTATTTGTATGAAACTTACTGCCAAAACAAAAGATTTAATCGGTATAGTCATAGTTGATGAAAGTATGGATTTAATGGCATTAACAAGTAGTGGTAAGATGATACGCGTTGATATGCAAAGCATTAGAAAAGCAGGTAGAAATACAAGTGGTGTAATTGTTGTTAATGTTGAAAATGATGAGGTTGTAAGCATTGCTAAGTGTCCTAAAGAAGAAGATGAGGAGTTAGATGCTGAAACTAATATGGATTTAAATTTAGAATAGTAAAATTATTGGAATGCTTTTTGCTGTTTTAATAAAATCAAATAAATTGAAGGTGTAAAAAATGAAAAAAGTTATTTTTATGTTTTGTTTAGCTTTGGGTTTTAGTGCTTGTGCACTAGATCAAAGAGGTGTGAATCCAAATCAGACTCAAGCAGCAAATTCTGATGTTGTGGTTCAAAAAGTTGATAAAGATGATGTGCGTAACATCATTAGAGAAGAAAAAATGCTTGCAAATGATACAAGCACAGACAATGATCTAACTTTTACAGCGGTGGGTGAGGGTATTGCTCCTTTAAATACGGTTTCAGTTGGTCAAGCTTTGGCTTTAGCTAAAAGAGCGGCAATTACCGATGCTTATAGACAATTAGCAAGTAAGTTGTATGGTGTCAGAGTTAATGGTAAAGATACAGTAAAAGATGCAATGCTTAAAAGCTCAACTATTACAGCACAGGTAAATGGTTTGATTAAAAATGCAAGTGTTGTAGATCAAGACTTTAAAGATGGTCTTTATAGAGTAAATGTAGAACTTAAAATCGATGCTGACAAGTGGAAAGAATTGTTTGCTTATTAATCCTCATAATTTTTAATGCTACTGCCCAAGATGAATTTATATTTTGGGCAGAACTCTCTAATAAAAATTTTATCCTTTATCATCAAAATGAAACTATTTCTATGGCTATGACTAAAAGCAAAAAAAAGAATTTAGAATATGCTTGTGAGTTAGTTTATACACCAAGTGATTTAAAATCTTTAATACGCAATGATTTTGGTATGGTGGCTGAAGAAAAGATGACAAAGTTAGATAAATTTAACTTTTTAAATAATCATAAAAATGATTTAATTGATTGCTTTTTTAATTCAAAAATAGATGTAAAAGATTTTGTAAAAAGTGAACAAGCAAGCGCACAAAGTGAAACTTATGTGAGAATTTTGCCACTAAGATTTATAGTTGAATTTCATGATAATAGTGCCTTTGTATATTATCTTAAATAAATACAAAGCTTGCTTTTATAAAAATCAAGTTAAAATACTTAAAAAAATATTAAGAGTAAAAGATGTATAAAAGTATCCCTCGTTATTTATTATTTAAATATCTGCGTTTTGATAAAGATCAACCCTTTATTATGCTTTCAAAAATTTTAGCCTTTTTAGGTGTAAGTATAGGACTTTGTGTGCTTTTAGTTGCAATGGCTATTATGAATGGCTTTGATAAAGAATTTGAGAGAAAACTTTTTACTATGAATTACCCTATCACTATATTACCGCGTTTTGGGGCAAATGTAGATGATAAATTATTGCAAGAATTAAGAAGTAAATTTCCAAATTTATTATTTAGCCCTTATATTGCTACTCAGGTTATAGCAAGAAATGATTTAAAATTGGAAGGCGGTATGCTTTTTGGGGTTAATTTTGAAGATGAAAAAAAGATCAATGAGGTAGTAGCTCAAGCTTTAGAAGATAAAAAATTAGATAATTTTGATATTTTAATTGGTAAGGGTTTAAAAGATGAATTTGGACTTGATTATAATGAAAAAATTACCTTAATTTTTTCTAATCTTAATGCAAGTGGACTTTCGCTTATTCCAAAAGTTAAAAGATTTGATGTTATGGCTGATTTTTCTTCAGGTTTGTTAGCTTATGATAAAGCTTATATGTATACAGATGTAAAAGCTTTAGCTAAGATTTTGTCATATCCCCAAGGAAGTTATGATGGGGTACATGTATATTCAAATAAGCCTTTTGAGGATATTAAACAAATTGAAGCTTTCTTGGGTGCAAGATATGCTAGTATAGGTTGGTGGGAGCAAAATGGAAATTTCTTTGCAGCATTAGCTTTAGAAAAAAGAGCTTTGTTTATAGTATTGATGTTGATTATTTTGGTCGCAAGTTTAAATATAGTAAGTTCTTTATTAATGATAGTAATGAATCGTCGTAGCGAGATAGCTTTGTTGCTTTCTTTAGGAGCTAGTAAGTTAGAGATTAAAAAAACATTTTTTTCTTTAGGATTTTTGATAGGTGGAAGTGGTATCGTAGCAGGTGTGATACTTGCAGCTATTGCTTTGTGGGTACTTGGAAATTTTGACATTATTTCTTTACCAAGTGATGTTTATGGCATGAGTAAGCTACCTTTGGAGCTTTCTTTTGTTGATTTTTGTACTACGATTTTTGGTGCTATTATGATTGTAAGCTTGTCTTCTTATTATCCTGCTAAAAAAGCAACACAAGTAGATATTTTAGATACTTTAAGAAACGAATAAATTGAGAAATTTATTCGTTTAAGAATTTTTGAATTTCATTGAAAAAGCTTTCATAACTAATATCTTTAATGGTTTTAATAAATTTTCCATTCTCATCAATCAAATAAAATTCGCCACTATGTGCTATAGAATATCCCATAGCAGAATCTTTAAGATTGATTTTTTCATATACTACGCCATAATTTTTAGTAACTTTTTCTAATTCTTTTTCATCTTTAGCAACCAATGCAGTTGAATTTGGGTAAAAATACTTAACCCATTGGCTAGTTTGAGTTAAGTTGCTATCTCTTGCTGGATCTAGTGAGATAAATATCACATGAGCTTTTTCTTTATTTGGCATTTTTTCTAAAACATTAGCAATCAAGGCAAGCTCACTAGGACAGACATCAGGACAATATGTATAGCCAAAATATACAATTAGTTTTTTACCGATAAAATCTTTTAGACTAAGTATGCCTTTTTCAGAATTTAAGTGAAAATTGTATTTGTTGTTTTCAAAATACTGCACAGATATAAAAAATACTCCAAAAATTACCACAATTAATAAAAAAATATTTATTTTTTTCATATTTTACCTCTTTACATCAAAGTCAAAATAAAAACCTAGTGGAGTTTCATCATCAAAAAGCTCTATTCTAAAACGCATTATATCTAGAGTGCAAGAACTTAAAACTAATTTAGCATGATAAGTATTGTTTATTTTTTTAAATTGTGGAACAATATCTCCCATATACATATTAAGTCCATAAACCCTAGCATTAAGTTTTTTAAACTCACCTAAATTGGTAATATTTAAATCAAGCTCATTTAATGTAGTAATAGGCTTTGGATTTAAATTTACTAAGACTTTTTTATCCTTAAAATTGTATTCACATTCTTGAATGTTTAGATCACATGTTAGAGGTGTTAAAGTGGTAATTAATTCTCTCTTTTTTCCGGTATTTGATGAATTGGTGTAAAAATAAGCCCCGCATATAGCAAAGACTATAGCTAAGGCAAAGACAAGTAGATTTTTCATTATTTTTTAATGCTTCTTGACTCGATATCTTTTAGTTCAATTGTGCTATTATCATCAAAATAAAGAGTTAGATTGGCCTTTGTTTGCGGTGTGATATTTTCTTTGAGATTTAGTATCATAATGTGCATCCCACCAGGTTTAAGTTCAGTGCTTGAATTAGCTTTTATTGTGATTTGAGGAATTTGAACCATCATTTTTTTACCATCCTTCATAATATGATCATGAATTTCAGCTGTATCGCTTAATGAACTTTGAGCTTTTATGAGTTTAATATCTTTGTTTGAGTTGTTTTTAAGTTCTAAAAAAAATGCCGTTGTTTTAGAATTAGGTGGAGTTTGTCTTACATAAGGATCATTTATAGTAATTTGATTTGAAAAAGCAAAAGTGCTTAATATGGCTAAACTAAGTAATTTTTTCATTATTTTTCCTTTTTTTGTTTTTGGTTATTTGTAAACATTATACACGGAAAAAATTAAAAATATATTTATTGTAAAAATATTATAATTAGCTCTTTGTTGTTTTAATTTTTAATAGAAAGGTGAAAATTGTTTAAAATTATATTAGCATTGTTTAGTTTGGCTGTGTTTGCAAATGCAAATAATCTTGCAAAAATTTATCTAAACGAAGGTATTGATGCAGTTGAAAGGGTATTGGAGCAAGAGTTAAGTAAAAAAGATTTTTGGCTTGATGAGATAAAAGACAAAAATATTAGTTTAGGATATTATGAGGAAAATGTTGCAATAGTTTTAACAAATAAAAGTGATAAAATTATTAGAGTTTATCACTACAATGATGGAAAAGTAGAAAAGAAATTTATCCAAAGGGATGTTTTAACAGGTTTAGCTGGAGATAAAGAAGTAGAAGGAGATTTAAAAACTCCAATAGGTTTTTACGAACTTGGAAAGAAATTTTATCCTGGTGATCCATATTATGGCCCATTTGCATTTGCAACAACTTACCCAAATGTTTTAGATAAAACTTTGGGTAAAACAGGTGGTGGTATTTGGATTCATGGCTATCCTTTAGATGGAACACGCTTGGATACTTATAAAACTAGAGGTTGTATTGCTGTGCATAATGATTTATTGGAAGATTTTAATAAATTAGTAGCTGATAGAAAATCTTATGCAATGACAGAAGAGAAAAATAAAGTAAGAGCAACTCATGATGAAATAGCGATTTTACTAGCTAATTTATTTGCCTGGAAAGATAGTTGGCAAAAAAGTGATATAAATAAGTATTTATCTTTTTATGATAAAAAAATTTTTAAACATAATAATAAATCCACTTATGAGCAATTTGCAAAAAATAAAGAAAGAATTTTTGCAAAGAGAGAAAAAAAGAGCATTAAATTTTCAGATCTTAGCATAAGTCCTTATCCAAATGATAAAAATGAGAAAATTTTTAGAATAGGATTTTATGAAGACTATCGTAGCACTAACTATAAATTCAAAGGAGAAAAAGTCCTTTATGTTAAGCTAGTTGAAGATAAAATGCAAATTTTAGCTGAACAATAATGGCATATATAAAAATTGATCGTTTGGCTTATGAGTATAATCTTGACTTAATAGCCTCTAAAGCAGGAGGTTATCAAAAAGTAATATGTGTTTTTAAAGATAATGCTTATGGACATGGAGCTAAGCTTTTAGCTCCTATAGCTAGAGCAAAAGGTATAAATTTTATAGCGGTAAAAAATGAAGCTGAAGCAAAAGAGCTTGAAGATATTTTTGATAATATCTTAATTCTATCCCATCATCCACATGGCAATGAAAGTGAAAAATTTATTTATGCTTTAAATGATAAAAATGATATTAAAAAATTCAAGCAAAATATAAAAATTCATTTAGTTGTAGATACAAATATGCATAGAAATGGAATTATACCTGAAGAAATTCAAGAAGTGATACAAGAACTACAAAGTAATAATTTAATACTTCATGGAGTGATGATGCACTTTGCAGGAAGTGATGAAATAGATGCTAGTTATTTTGTGCAAAAACAAAAATTTAAACAAGCTAAAGAGCTAATATATACTTTGCTTTGTGATGAAGCTAAAAAGCTTATATTTCATTCACATAATTCTGAAGCATTATTTAGAGCAAGCGAGCTTGGGTGCGATGAGTATTGTAGAGTAGGGCTTGTGCAATTTGGCTATGCGCATTTTAATAAAGACTTACGCAAAGTTTTAAGTTTATGGGCTGAAAAATTAAGCCAAAGAGTGTTGAAAAAAGGTCAAAGTGTTGGTTATGGTGGTGTATATAATGCAAAAGAAGATCTTGAAATAGCAACTTATGATTTAGGTTACGCAGATGGGCTTTTGCGTTATGATGGAAAACAAGATTTTTTTCTTCCTAATGGTAAGAAATTGCTTGGAAAAATGTCTATGGATAGTTTTTCTTGTGAGAATGATGAAGATGAAATTTGTGTTTTAAATGATGCAAATATTATGGCTAGTTTTTTTAATACTATCAACTATGAAATTTTAGTCAAACTTTCTCCAAATTTGAAAAGAATTTTAGTTTAAGATAAAAAGAGTGTTAATATATCTAAAGAAAGGGCAAATATGGCATTTTTAAATTGGGCTATTTTAATTTTATTTTTATTTATAGTATTTTTATTGATAAATCGTTACGAGAGAAAAATAAAAATTTTATATAAAAATATTGAAATCTTGAAAAACGAGTGTAAAAAAAATAGTGAAAATATAGAAAAAAATAGAATTTTAATAGAAAAAAATAGATCAAATATCGAAGATATAAAAATTCAAGATTAATTTTTATCTTGAAGTATTTTTGCTATCAATTCTAATGGATGTAAAAAATGCGTGGAGGATTTTTCATGCTCTAATGCATTTGAAATTTGCATTCTACAAGCTGAACATTCTGCACTGATAATTTCCACATTGCTTTTTTGTATATTTTGAGCTTTTCTTATACCAACTTGCAAAGCTTTTTCATAGTGATCAGTTTGCATACTAACACCGCCAAAACCACAGCATTCATTTGAGTTAATAAGTTCTTTGAAAGTATAGTTTTGTTTAAGCAAGGCTCTAGGTTCTTTAAAAACACCTTGCATTTTTCTTGCATGACAAGGATCGTGGTATGCAATTTTTGTCTTTAATTTTTTCTTTGTTTTTAAAAGCTCTTCTAGTTTAGTATATTCATAAAAATATTTTGTTGCAAGTAGTATTTTACTAGAAATATTTTTAGCTCTTATAGCCCATTCTTCATCTTTTTGCATGTGGAAAAAATGTTCATAGTCTATACTAATCATCGCAGAACAGGTTGCTTCGGGGATAATGATATAATCTAGAGTTTTTAATTTTTCTTCAAAATAAACGATATTTTTTTTAGCTAAAATTTCTACACTTTTAAAATCTCCAGTAAAATAATGAGGAGCACCGCAACAAGATTGATCTTTTAATAAATCTACATTGATTTTAAGATGTTTACAAATTTCAAGCAAAGCAAAACCCGTATTTGTATAAGAGTAATTTGACAAGCAGCCTATAAAAAGTCCTATGGTTTTTTCACCTTGATTATTTATGAAATCAGGATTAGAAGCTAGAAAGCTTTTTTTAGCTAAAGAAGGAAGCAAACGATCTTTTTTGATTAAAGGTAGGTTAAATTTAGCTTTCATTCCCAAATTTTTATGTTGTAAACTAAAAGCACAGCTTTGGAAAACATAACCAAATCTTGCTAAAATATCTAGAATTTTTCTGCGTCTTAGAAAAAAGAAAGCAAGTTTTTTGTACCAAGCAATGCCAAATTTTTGTGCTATATCGTAACGCACTTTTTCAATAGCGCTATCCACTCTTAAATGGCTTGGACAAACTTCAACGCAATTTGTACACAAAAAACATGATTCAAATATTTTTTTAAGATTTTTATCAAGCTCTAGTTCTTGGTTTTCATAAGCACTGATTAAATCTAAAAAGCCACGAGGGGAAGTACTCTCATCACGATTTATTTCATGTATGGTGCAAACTGGTATGCATTTTCCACATTTTACGCAAGCATTAGAAATTTCATTAACATTTAACATATTAAACCGTTTTAGAGAAAACTTTTTTATCTTCGCTAATGCGTTTTAAATATTTATCAAAACACATAGCAATATTACGGATTAAAAGTACTCCTGTTTCATTAACTTTGATATGAGTTTTATCTATGTTGATAAATTCATTAAGTTTTTGGAGTTCTTCTAAATCTTGCTTAAAATATTCAAAAAAATCAATCTTAAATTTACTTTCAATATTTTTTATATTAAGAGCAAAATTACTCATAAGTTCCATAATAACAGCTTTTCTTAGTTCATCATCATCATCAAGCATGATACCTTTTTCGCAAGGCAATCGACCTTCATCGATAGCCTTTTCGTAGCTTGGCATATCTTTGAAATTTTGCATATAGTGTCTTTTACCTTCGCCTATACTTGTTAGGCCAATCCCGATTAAATCAGTTCCGCCTTTTGTAGTATAGCCTTGAAAATTTCTATGCAAACTACCATTTTCTAAGGCTTTAAAAAGTTCATCTTGTGGTTTTGCAAAATGATCCATTCCTATCATTTTATAACCATTTTGAGTTAAAAATTTTTCACAATATTCTAAAATTTGAAGTTTTACATCAGGACTTGGTAGAGTGTTTTCGTCAAATTTTCTCATATTTTTTTTAAGCCAAGGCACATGTGCATAATTAAAAATAGCAAAGCGATCGGGATTAATCAGCAGTGCTTTTTCTAAAGTTTGCTTAAAACTTTCTAGACTTTGATAAGGAAGGCCATAAATTAAATCCATATTTACTGAATTTATCCCTTTTTTTCTTACCATATCTACTGCATTTTTGGTAAGTTCAAAAGGTTGAATTCTATGAATTTCCTTTTGAACCTTTTCGTTAAAATCTTGCACACCAAAACTAATGCGATTAAAGCCATTTTGAATTAAAACATCAGCTTGTTCTTCATTTAAGAATCTAGGATCAATTTCACAACTTACTTCACTATCTTGGGTAAAATTTGGAAAAATGCTTTTTATTTTAAAAATCAAACTTTGCAATTGTTTAGCAGAAAAAAAAGTAGGCGTGCCACCACCAAAATGCATTTGAGCTACTTCCCTTTGTGTGTCAATGATATTTGCTAAAAGATCAAGTTCTTTAAAAAGATAATTTAAATATCTTTCTTTACTTTCTTCTTTTGCGGTATATATTACATTACAACCGCAAAAATAACAAGCACTCCTGCAAAAAGGCAAATGAAAATATAAAGATAATTGTGCTGTTTGTTGTTTTAAAATTTTTATATAGTCTTCATATTTAAAATGGGTGTTAAATTCTACTGCAGTAGGATAAGAAGTGTATCTAGGTCCTGCTTTGGAGTATTTAACAAAATTTTTATAATCTCTCATTTTTTGCCTTTTTGCATCATTTCTTTCATGTTTATAAATAAGTTAGGATGTTTTGTATGAATATTGCTGATTAATTGATCTAAATCAATATTAACTTCTTTTATACCTTTGGAAACTTGATGTTTAATCTCATCCATTGCAACTGTCCATACATCATTAAAGTCAATAGGAATTTGTTGATAGATAGCCTTTTCTAGTTTAAGTTCAAAATTATCCTTTTGTATCTTTTTGGCACTTTGTAAAAACTCAATCAGAGTTTTTACAGAAAACATAGTTTTAACTTCATCATTTTCATCTACTATAAACCATGGTTCGGGTGCTAAATTATGGCCATTTTTTAGACTTAACTTTTTTTCTTTATCGTTAATGTGGGTTAGATGAAATATAGTTTGATTGTGTTTTTCTATGCCCAAATGATTAGATAATTCATTGATTACATCTTGAGAGCTTTTTTTGCTTAGACTATTCAATCTCACTCCTTATTTGTTAATAATTTTGCAATTTCTTTTGCATGATAAGTTATGATAAGCTTAGCTCCAGCTCTTTTAAAAGCAAGCATAGTTTCAAGTACTATTTTTTCATAGTCAATCACACCTGCTTTTTGACCTGCTTTTAGCAAAGCATATTCCCCGCTTACATTATACACACAAAGTGGAAGTTTAGAATGATTTGCTATATCTTTTACTACATCTAAATACGCAAGTGCTGGTTTTACCATTAAGATGTCAGCACCTTGTTTTTCATCTTCTAAGCTCTCACATAAGGCTTCTTTACCATTGGTAAAATCCATTTGATAGGTTTTTCTATCTCCATAACTTGGTGCAGAATCAGCCACATCTCTAAAAGGCCCATAATAGGCTGAAGCAAATTTAGTAGAATAAGCCATAATAGGTAAATTTTCAAAACCATTTTCATCTAAAGTTTTTCTTAAAGTTTCAATAATACCATCCATCATGCCGCTTGGTGCTATCATATCTGCACCGTTTTTAGCATGAATTAGAGCTTGTTTGGCTGAAATTTCTAAAGTTAAATCATTATCTACACTTTTACTTTTTGGATCAATAATACCACAATGCCCATGATCAGTATACTCACAAAAACAAAGATCGGTAATTACTACCAAATTAGGAAATTTTGCTTTAATAGCTCTTAGACTTGTAGCAATCAAGCCATCATCGCTTAATGCATCACTTCCACAACTATCTTTTTTGGAACTTTCTAACACGCCAAATAAAATAATCGCTTTAATACCAAGATTAATTAACTCCTCACATTCTTTTAAAATTTCATCTAAGCTCATTTGAAACACACCTGGCATAGACGTGATTTCATTTTTAATATTAGCACCATTGATAACAAAAAGTGGATAGATTAAATCATCTAAATTTAAGGTATTTTCTTTTACTAAGCTTCTAATATTCTCATTAAGTCTTAATCTTCTAAAGCGTTTAAACATAAATTTCCTTTTTGTTTGTTAAAATTGTTTAAATTCTAGCATATTTTTTATAAAAAAGGTAAAGTAAAATAATGACTATTCAAATTTCTGAAATAGCAAAACTCCCCACTCGTTTTGGGGAATTTAATATACAAAGTTTTAAAGAAAATGATAAAGAACATCTTTGTATTTTTAAAGGAAAATTGGAAAAAGAAGTTAATATTAGAATCCATTCAGAATGTTTAACAGGGGATGTTTTGGGAAGCTTAAAATGTGATTGTGGAGAACAGCTTGATTTTTCTTTAAAATACATTCAAGAGCATAGTGGTATGGTGATTTATCTAAGGCAAGAAGGAAGAGGTATAGGACTTTTTAATAAAATTAATGCTTATGCTTTGCAAGATAAGGGTTTTAATACCATAGAAGCAAATCACCAATTAGGTTTTAAGGCGGATGAGCGTAGTTATGAAATAGTAGAATTTATACTTAAGCATTATAAGATTTCTAAAATTAACCTTTTAACTAATAATCCTGAAAAGCTAAATTCATTAAAAGAAAAAATTAATTTAAGAGTACCTATTTTAATAAAAGCAAATCGTTTTAATAAAGATTACTTAGAAATTAA
This sequence comes from Campylobacter sp. CNRCH_2014_2849, assembly GCF_025772845.1. Taxonomy (NCBI): domain Bacteria; kingdom Pseudomonadati; phylum Campylobacterota; class Epsilonproteobacteria; order Campylobacterales; family Campylobacteraceae; genus Campylobacter; species Campylobacter sp. CNRCH_2014_2849. The sequence continues at coordinate 39,895 of NZ_JAKMSW010000011.1, forward strand.
ATATACACAAATGGGACATCTAAATTGAAAAAATACGAAGAGCAATTAAATTTTTTAAAAGATTTTGCAAATAAAGATGATTTTTTTAAAAAAATCACGCTCTATAAAGAGTTGTTAGAAAAATTTAATGCTGTGCATAATTTAACTCATTTTGAAAATATAGATGAAAATATTATTGATAGTGTTAAAATTTTAGATTTTTATGATTTGAGTAATAAAAAAAAGATCATTGATATTGGAAGTGGGGCTGGTTTTCCTGCATTATTTTTAGCTTGTATTTTGCAAGATAATGAATTTTTTCTTTTTGAGCCTAGCGCTAAAAAGGCCTCATTTTTAAGGGTGGTTAAAACTGAACTTAATTTGATAAATGTAAATATCATAAAAGAAAAATTACAAAACTATCCACCTTTTAAAGTAGATTTAATTACTTCAAGAGCTTTAATGGATGTAAAACCTTTGGTAGAAATTTCAAATGGTTTTTATGATAAAAATACTTTATTTTTGCTTTATAAAGGAAGTGAAGTTTATGATGAATTGCAAGAATTGAAAGATTATCAAATTTTTAATCAAGGCTTTAGGAATTATTGTCTTTTAAAGATAAAGGAAAAACTATGTTAATTTTTGGACATCCTTTGATAAATATGCAAAAATTTAGTCATTATGAAAATATTTTTATCAAAACAAATGTAAATTGTTTTAACTATAATGAACAAAATATAAAAAGTGCAAAAGAGGAAAAAATAGATTTTGCTATATATGCCAAGAATGAGGAAGAAATTTTACTTTCTAATGCACTAGGAGCAAAATATATTTTAATAGAAGATGAGAGATTAGCAAAAATTGCCTCAAAAATGGCTGAGTTTTATATGTTTGACTCTAAAATTTTATTTTTACTTGATGTTTTAGATAATAATTTAAAAAAAGCTTATGAGTTAAGCGTTGATGGAGTGTGT
>NZ_JAKMSW010000012.1:0-33504 GCF_025772845.1 Campylobacter sp. CNRCH_2014_2849
GGTAAAAGTTAAAAAAGGCTTTTTAATAGTATAAAATTTTTCATAAAATTTAGCTCTAAGATCAATGACTAATTCATTTTCGAAAAATTTATCGAGTTCATCAGAGAAACTATCTTTGTAATATTTTTCTATATTAAATTCTTTAATTTTCTCTCCTTGTTTTAATTTATAATAAGGTATTAAATCTTTTGCTAAAATAGGACCGAAAAGATTAGAAAATATCAAAACATTCTCATCTATGTATTTTCTTGAATTCTCGCTTAAATTTTCATAGTCTAAATAATCAAAAGCAACTCCATTGTATCTTTGAATAGCTTTGTTTGTTTCTTTTGTTAAAATATCATGAGTTAATTCTTCTATTTCACTTGCATCTTTTATACCAAAAAATTTTTCAAGTTCAACTTCATTGCATTGTTTTATATGATTTTTATATTTTGTAAGTACTTCAAGTCTTTTACTATATAAATTACTAAAAACAAAAGAGTTTTTATTTATATAACCTTGCGTATTTATTTTATTTTTGCTTTCGCTAGGTGAAAATAAAATTTTCATAATCAATCCTTTATTTTTTTAAAAATTATATAAAATTATTTAAAACACTTGACATTAATTCAAAATTACATTATAATTCAACTTTATTTTTTGCTGGTTTAGCTCAGTTGGTAGAGCAGCTGCCTTGTAAGCAGCAGGTCGGGGGTTCAAGTCCCTTAACCAGCTCCATTGTTGATAGCAGTGTTTGACCAGAAATAAAAAGCATTTTTATCATGGTGAGTTACTCAAGTGGCCAACGAGGGCAGACTGTAAATCTGCTGGCTTTCGCCTTCCGTGGTTCGAATCCACGACTCACCACCATTGCTTTGCGGGAGTAGCTCAGTTGGCTAGAGCATCAGCCTTCCAAGCTGAGGGTCGCGGGTTCGAGTCCCGTTTCCCGCTCCAACCTAATTTTGGTAGAGTGAAACTGGGAGCTGTTTTTAAATTAAGAATTTCTAGCAGTTTCAATTTCCAAAATTTTATAATTTATGTTTTTAATTTTTCTGAGCGCTCGTATGGCTCAGAGGTAGAGCACTCCCTTGGTAAGGGAGAGGTCGCGGGTTCAAGTCCCGCTATGAGCTCCATTGATTTCAAAAGATTATAAAACATAAATTAGTATTTGTTTGTAAATTTTATATGGAGGAAAAAGATGGCTAAAGAAAAATTTTCACGTAATAAGCCTCACGTAAATATTGGTACTATTGGTCACGTTGACCACGGTAAAACTACTTTAACAGCTGCTATCTCTGCTGTTCTTTCAAGAAGAGGTTTGGCTGAGCTTAAAGATTATGATAATATCGACAATGCTCCTGAAGAAAAAGAGCGTGGTATTACTATTGCAACTTCTCACATTGAGTATGAAACAGAAAATCGTCACTATGCTCACGTAGACTGCCCAGGTCACGCTGACTATGTTAAAAATATGATTACTGGTGCTGCTCAAATGGACGGTGCTATTCTTGTTGTTTCTGCTGCAGATGGTCCAATGCCACAAACTAGAGAGCACATCTTACTTTCTCGCCAAGTAGGTGTACCATATATCGTTGTTTTCATGAATAAAGCTGATATGGTTGATGATGCTGAATTATTAGAATTAGTTGAAATGGAAATTAGAGAACTATTAAGTTCTTATGACTTCCCAGGAGATGATACTCCAATTATTTCAGGTTCTGCTTTACAAGCTCTTGAAGAAGCAAAAGCCGGACAAGATGGTGAATGGTCTAAAAAAATCCTAGATCTTATGGCAGCAGTTGATGAGTATATTCCAACTCCAGCTCGTGATACAGATAAAGATTTCTTAATGCCAATCGAAGACGTATTCTCAATTTCAGGTCGTGGTACAGTTGTTACTGGTAGAATTGAAAAAGGTGTTGTTAAAGTTGGTGATACTATTGAAATCGTTGGTATTAGAGAAACACAAAGCACTACAGTAACTGGTGTTGAAATGTTTAGAAAAGAAATGGATCAAGGTGAAGCAGGTGATAACGTAGGTGTTCTTCTACGTGGTACTAAAAAAGAAGATGTTCTTCGTGGTATGGTTCTTGCTAAGCCAAAATCAATTACTCCACATACTGACTTTGAAGCAGAAGTTTATATTTTAAATAAAGATGAAGGTGGTCGTCATACTCCATTCTTTAATAACTATAGACCACAGTTCTATGTAAGAACAACGGATGTTACTGGTTCTATCCAACTTGCAGAAGGCGTTGAAATGGTTATGCCAGGTGAAAATGTTAGAATTACTGTAAGTCTTATTGCACCAGTTGCACTTGAAGAAGGTACTCGTTTTGCTATCCGTGAAGGTGGCCGTACTGTTGGTTCAGGTGTTGTATCTAAAATTATTAAATAATCATAAGCGAGATTTTATCTCGCTTTTTTTAAGGAATAAAAATGAGAATTAAAGTTGGCTTGAAATGTGAAGAGTGCGGTGATATTAATTACAGTACTTTTAAAAATAGTAAAAATACAACTGAAAAATTAGAATTAAAAAAATATTGCCCAAGATTAAAAAAACATACAGTTCATAAAGAAGTTAAATTAAAAAGTTAAGGCTTTTATATAAAAGCCCTTAGGGCAATAGCTCCAACGGTAGAGCGCCGGATTCCAAATCCGATGGTTGGGGGTTCGAATCCCTCTTGCCCTGCCACAAAATAAGGTTAAATATGGAAAAACTAATAACTTATTTTAAATTGTCAAAAGCTGAATTATCAAAAGTTATTTGGCCTTTGAAAGAGCAAGTTAGAAATGCTTATATTACTGTTTTTGTAGTTGTTATTGTTGTTTCATTATTTTTAGCATTGGTTGACTTGATTATGTCATTTTCATTATCTAAGATTATAGGATAAAATAATGAATCATAAATGGTATGCAATTCAAACTTATGCAGGTAGTGAAATGGCCGTAAAAAGAGCCATAGAAAATTTAGTTAGAGATCATGGAATTCAAGAGCAATTGCTAGAAGTAATTGTTCCAACTGAAGATGTGATTGAATTTAAAAATGGTAAAGAAAAAATAAGCGAAAGAAGTTTGTATTCAGGCTATGTATTTGCCAATATTGACTTATCAACAGAACTTTGGCATAAAATTCAATCTTTGCCAAAAGTTGGTCGTTTTATAGGGGAAAGTAAAAAACCAACCCCATTGAGTGAGAAAGATATCAATCTTATTTTAGAAAAGGTGAAAAATAAAGCAGCACCTAAACCTAAAATTTCATTTGATAAAGAAGAAAGTGTAAGAATAACCGAAGGTCCTTTTGCAAACTTTGTTGGTATTGTAGAAGAATATGATATGGTTAGAGGAGTTTTAAAGCTAAATGTTTCAATATTTGGCAGATCAACTCCAGTAGAGATCTTATACTCTCAAGTTGAAAAAATAGTTTGATAATATAGCAAGTAAAGGAGTAAGGTTATGGCTAAAAAAGTCGTAGGAGAAATAAAATTACAAATAGCTGCTACTAAGGCTAATCCATCACCTCCAGTTGGTCCTGCTTTGGGTCAACAAGGTGTTAATATTATGGAATTTTGTAAGGCATTTAATGAAAGAACAAAAGATATGGCTGGCTTTAATATTCCAGTTGTTATTACTGTTTATGCAGATAAAAGCTTTACATTTATCACAAAACAACCACCAGCTACTGATTTAATCAAAAAAGCTGCAGGTATTTCTAAAGGTGCGGATAATCCTTTAAAAAATAAAGTAGGTAAATTAACTAAAGCACAAGTTTTAGAAATTGTTGATAAAAAAATAGCTGATATGAACACAAAAGATAGAGAGCAAGCTGCTAAGATTATTATGGGTTCTGCTCGTTCTATGGGTGTTGAAATCGTAGATTAATACTCTTTACCGCCAAGAGTTTAAAAAGGCGGTAGCACTTTATATAAAATGCGGAGAAAAATTAATGTCAAAAAATACTAAAAGATTTACAGAATTATTAAAAAAAATAGATTCAAATAAAAATTACTTAATGGATGAAGCAATAAGCACAGTTAAAACTCTTGCATCTGCTAAATTTGATGAAACAGTTGAAATTGCTTTAAAATTAAATGTTGATCCAAGACATGCAGATCAGATGGTAAGAGGTAGTGTAGTTTTACCTTGTGGTACAGGTAAAAAAGTGCGTGTTGCTGTTATAGCAAAAGATGCAAAAGCTGATGAGGCAAAAAATGCAGGTGCTGATATAGTTGGTAGTGATGATTTAGTAGAAGAAATTCAAAAAGGAAATATGAATTTTGATGTTTTAATTGCTACTCCAAATTTGATGGGTTTAGTTGGTAAAGTAGGTCGTATTTTAGGACCTAAAGGTTTAATGCCAAATCCTAAGACAGGTACTGTGACAATGGATGTTGCACAAGCTGTGAATAATGCTAAAAATGGTCAAGTTAACTTCCGTGTTGATAAGCAAGGAAATATCCATGCAGGTTTAGGTAAAGTTAGCTTTACTCAAGAACAATTAAAAGAAAATATGACAGCATTTGTAAAAGCTATTAATAAACACAAGCCAGCTGCTGCAAAAGGAAGATATATTAAAAATGCTAGTCTTTCTTTAACTATGAGTCCTTCTCTTTCTCTTGATACTCAAGAATTACTTGATACAAAATAAAATTAATGAGAGTTTTACTCTCATTAATAAAAATTAGATAAGATAATAACTTTTATTTTATCTAATTTTTATCTTAGATTGGAGATAGCCGAGGTCTTAGGACTTAATTAGATTTTTCTGCTCTGCTTGAAATCACCGGTCGGAAAGGAGTAAAGATGACTAAAAGCCAAAAAGTTGAACTTGTTTCTAAACTTGAAGAAGGTTTTAAAGTTAGTGAGGCTGTTGTAGTGTGTAACTATAAGGGTTTAAATACTAAAAAACTTGAAGAGTTAAGAAATAATGCGAGAGAAATGGATGTTAAAGTTCAAATTATTAAAAATACTTTAGCAAGTATTGCTCTTAAAAATGCCGGCAAAGATGGAATGGAACTTAAAGATACTAATATTTATCTTTGGGGTGAAGACCAATTAAATGTTTCAAAAGTTGCTGATAAATTTAGCGAAGCTAATCAAGCATTTGAGATCAAAACTGCATTTATCGAAGGTGAAGTTGCTTCTGTAGATAAAGTTAAAGCTTTAGCTAAAATGCCTTCTCGCAATGAACTACTTGCTATGCTTTTGCAAGTTTGGAATGCACCAATCACCAATTTTACAATTGGATTAAATGCATTAAAAGAAAAAAAAGAAGCTGAATAAAATTATAAAAAGGATAAAAAATGGCAATTACTAAAGAAGATGTATTAGAATTTATTTCTAACCTAAGTGTTCTTGAGCTTTCAGAATTAGTAAAAGAATTTGAAGAAAAATTTGGTGTTTCTGCTGCTCCAGTTATGGTTGCGGGTGCTGCTGTTGCGGGTGCTGCTGGCGGTGCTGCTGAAGAAAAAACTGAATTTGATATTGTATTACAAGATGGTGGCGATAAAAAAATTAATGTAATTAAAGTTGTTCGTGCTTTAACTGGTCTTGGATTAAAAGAAGCAAAAGATGCAGTTGAGCAAACTCCATCAGTTCTTAAAGAAGGTGTTAGTAAAGCTGAAGCTGAAGAAGCTAAAAAACAACTTGAAGAAGCTGGCGCTAAGGTTGAACTTAAATAATTTTTTATTTTTAAAAGAAAGGATTTTATATCCTTTCTTGTTTTCCTTTAATAAGGATTCTTTCTTTTAATACTTTTACCATGGGGTATAATAATATGTTAAATTCACAATCAGGAAATCGTTTAAGAATAGACTTCTCGAATGTTCCACAACAAATAGACATTCCAAATTTATTACAATTACAAAAAAAGAGTTTTGATTATTTTTTAAATTTAGATGCAAAAAATTCAGAAAGTGGAATTGAAAAAGTTTTCAAATCTATCTTTCCAATCCATGATCCGCAAAATAGATTAAGTTTAGAATATGTAAGTAGTGAAGTAGGTAAACCTAAATACACCATTAGAGAGTGCATGGAAAGAGGTTTAACTTATTCTGTAAATTTGAAAATGAAAATCCGTTTAACTTTACATGAAAAAGATGAAAAAACGGGTGAAAAAATCGGTATAAAAGATATCAAAGAACAAGAAATTTATATTAGAGAAATTCCTTTAATGACAGATAGAATTTCTTTTATAATTAATGGGGTTGAAAGAGTTGTTGTAAATCAACTTCATAGAAGTCCAGGTGTTATTTTTAAAGAAGAAGAAAGTTCTACTGTTGCAAATAAGTTAGTATATACAGCTCAAATTATACCAGATCGTGGTTCTTGGCTTTATTTTGAGTATGATGCAAAAGATGTGCTTTATGTGCGTATTAATAAAAGAAGGAAAGTGCCTATTACTATTTTATTTAGAGCACTTGGTTATAAAAAGCAAGATATTATAAAATTATTTTACCCTATACAAACTATTCATGTTAAAAAAGATAAATTTTTAACTGAATTTAATCCAAATGACTTTTTAGATAGAGTCGAATATGACTTAAAAGATGAAAAAGGCAATGTTGTACATCAAGCCGGTAAAAGAATGACAAAGAAAAAAGCTGAGCAACTTATAAAAGACGGTGTTAAATGGGTTGAATATCCAATTGAAATTTTAACAAATAGATATTTAGCTAACCCTATTATTAATAAAGAAACCGGTGAGGTTTTATTTGATTCTTTAACGCTATTAGATGAGGGAAAATTAGCTAAAATTAAAGAAGAAAAACAATTTGATATTGCAAATGACTTAGCAAATGGAGTTGATGCTGCTATTATTAATTCTTTCATTCAAGATAATGAGACTTTAAAATTATTAAAACAAACTGAAAATATAGAAGATGAAAATGATTTAGCAGCTATTAGAATTTATAAAGTAATGAGACCAGGCGAGCCTGTAGTAAAAGATGCTGCAAAAGCTTTTGTAAATGATTTATTTTTTAATCCTGAAAGATATGATCTAACAAAAGTTGGTCGTATGAAAATGAATCATAAACTAGGATTAGATACACCTGAATATGTTACAGTTTTAACAAATGAAGATATAGTAAAAACTGCAAAATATTTAATTAAAGTAAAAAATGGTAGAGGCCATATTGATGATAGAGATCATTTAGGTAATCGTCGTATTAGATCGATTGGAGAGCTTTTAGCTAATGAACTTCATGTGGGTCTTGCTAAAATGCAAAAATCAATCAGAGATAAATTTACCGCATTAAATGCAGATATTGATAAAGTAATGCCTTATGACTTGATCAATCCTAAAACAATTACTGTGACAATTATGGAATTTTTTACCGGTGGTCAATTATCTCAATTTATGGATCAAACAAATCCATTAAGCGAGGTAACTCACAAGCGTCGTTTATCTGCGCTTGGCGAGGGTGGTTTAGTAAAAGAAAGAGCGGGTTTTGAAGTGCGTGATGTCCATGCAACGCATTATGGAAGAATTTGTCCTGTTGAAACTCCAGAAGGTCAAAATATCGGTTTGATTAATACGCTTTCAACTTATGCTAAAGTAAATGATCTAGGTTTTGTTGAAGCACCTTATAAGAAAGTAGAAAATGGAAAAGTAAGCAATGAAATTGTTTATTTAACCGCTACTCAAGAAGAAGGTTTAGTGATTGCAGCTGCTTCAACTAAAATTGATGAAAAAGGTAATATTGTTGAAGAATTTGTTGAAGCAAGACAAGATGGTGAAACAATCTTAGCAAGAAGAGAAGAAGTGCATTTGATTGACCTTTGTTCAGGTATGATAGTAGGGGTTGCAGCTTCTTTGATTCCATTTTTGGAGCATGATGATGCAAACAGAGCCTTGATGGGTTCAAACATGCAGCGTCAAGCAGTGCCTTTACTAACCGCACAAGCACCTATAGTAGGTACTGGTATGGAAAAAATCATTGCGCGTGATGCTTGGGAAGCTATTAAAGCTAAAAGAGCAGGTATTGTAGAAAAAGTTGATAATAAAAATATTTTTATTTTGGGCGAAGATGAAAATGGACCATTTATTGATCATTATAAAATGGAAAAAAATCTAAGAACTAACCAAAATACAACTTTTATTCAACACCCGATTGTGAAAAAAGGCGAATTTATTCAAGCAGGTCAAATTATTGCAGATGGTCCAAGTATGGACCAAGGAGAGCTTGCTATTGGTAAAAATGCTTTGATCGCATTTATGCCATGGCATGGATATAATTATGAAGATGCTATTGTAATTAGTGAGAAAATTTTACGCGAAGATACTTTCACTAGTGTTCATATTTATGAAAAAGAAGTAGAGGCTAGAGAACTTAAAGATGGCGTTGAAGAGATTACAAAAGATATTCCAAATGTTAAAGAGGAAGATTTAGCACATCTTGATGAGAGTGGTATTGCAAAAATAGGAACTCATATAAAGCCTGGTATGATTTTGGTAGGTAAAGTTTCACCTAAAGGTGAGGTAAAACCTACGCCTGAAGAAAGATTACTAAGAGCTATTTTTGGTGAAAAAGCAGGACATGTTGTAAATAAATCTTTATATGCAACTGCTTCATTGGAAGGTGTTGTTGTAGATGTAAAAATATTTACTAAAAAAGGTTATGAAAAAGATGCTCGTGCTGTAAAAGCCTATGATGATGAAAAATTAAATCTTGAAAAAGAACATCACGATAGACTTTTGATGATGGACAGAGAAGAAACTTTAAGAGTATGTTCTTTGCTTTCTAAATCACCTTTAAATTCAGACGAAGAAATAAATGGTGTTAAATATAAAAAAGGTTCCAAGGTAGAAATTACCGAGTTGGAAAAAATTAATCGTTTTGCATTAAATTCTTTAGTTAAAGCTTATTCTAAAGAAGTACAAAAGGAATATGATGATTTAAAAAATCACTTCCAAAACGAGAAGAAAAAGCTTAAAACAGAGCATGATGAAAAATTAGAAATTTTAGAAAAAGATGATATTTTACCAAGTGGAGTGGTAAAACTTGTTAAAGTATATATTGCGACTAAGAGAAAATTAAAAGTTGGGGATAAAATGGCGGGACGCCATGGAAATAAAGGTATTGTATCTAATATCGTTCCAGAAGTTGATATGCCTTATTTACCTGATGGAAGACCTATTGATATAGCTTTAAATCCTCTAGGGGTTCCAAGTCGTATGAATATAGGACAAATTCTTGAAAGTCACTTAGGGATTGTTGGTATGAGACTAGGTGATCAAATTCAAGAAATTTTTGATAGAAAACAAAAAGATTTTGTAAAAGAATTACGCGAAAAAATTCTTGAAATTTGTAGTGTATCTAGACTTGAGCTAGAAAAGAAATTTGTACAAACTTTAAATGATGAGCAACTTATTTCTTATGCTAGAGATTGGGCTAAAGGGGTAAAATTTGCTACTCCTGTATTTGAAGGTGTAACGGTTGAAGAATTTGGTAAGCTTTTTGAAATGGCTAAAATAGCTATGGATGGAAAAAGCGAACTTTATGATGGAAGAACTGGTGAAAAAATGGCAGAGCGTGTGCATGTTGGATGTATGTATATGCTTAAATTACACCATTTAGTAGATGAAAAAGTTCACGCAAGAAGCACTGGACCTTATAGCTTAGTAACACAACAACCAGTTGGCGGTAAAGCATTATTTGGTGGGCAAAGATTTGGTGAGATGGAGGTTTGGGCTCTTGAAGCTTATGGAGCAGCTCATACTCTAAGAGAAATGTTAACCATAAAATCTGATGATGTTGAGGGTAGATTTAGTGCTTATAAAGCTTTAACAAAAGGCGAGAATGTTCCAGCAACAGGTATTCCAGAGACATTCTTTGTACTTACAAATGAATTAAAATCTCTTGCTTTAGATGTTGAGATTTTTGATAAGGATGAGAATAATGAGTAAATTTAAACCTATCGAAATAAAAGAAGATGGCAGACCTAGAGACTTTGAAGCTTTTCAATTAAGACTTGCAAGTCCTGAAAAAATCAAATCATGGTCTTATGGGGAAGTAAAAAAACCAGAAACAATTAATTATAGAACTTTAAAGCCTGAAAGAGATGGGCTTTTTTGTGCTAAAATTTTTGGACCAGTAAGAGATTATGAGTGTCTTTGTGGTAAGTATAAAAAAATGCGTTTTAAGGGCATTAAGTGTGAAAAATGTGGTGTTGAAGTTACTAGTTCTAAAGTGCGTCGTTCAAGAATGGGGCATATTGAGCTAGTTACCCCAGTAGCACATATATGGTATGTGAACTCTTTACCAAGTCGTATCGGTACTTTACTCGGCGTAAAGATGAAAGACTTAGAACGTGTATTATATTATGAAGCATATATAGTAGAAAATCCAGGTGATGCGTACTATGATAATGAAAATACTAAAAAAGTTGAATTTTGTGATGTGTTAAATGAAGAGCAGTATTTAAATTTAATGCAACGCTATGAAAGTAGTGGATTTAAAGCTAGAATGGGTGGTGAAGTTGTTAGAGATTTACTAGCAAATTTAGATCTTGTCGAGCTTTTAAATAAATTAAAAGAAGATATTGCAGCAACTAATTCAGAAGCAAAGAAAAAAACTATCATCAAACGCTTAAAAGTGGTAGAAAATTTCTTAAACAGTAATTTAAATAGCAATACAAATATTGATGAAGTAGTACCAAATCGTCCCGAGTGGATGATGATCACAAATTTACCTGTATTACCACCTGATTTAAGACCTTTGGTAGCTTTAGATGGTGGAAAATTTGCAGTTTCTGATGTGAATGATTTATATAGAAGGGTTATCAATAGAAATACGCGTTTAAAAAGACTTATGGAGCTTGATGCACCTGAAATTATCATTAGAAATGAAAAAAGAATGCTACAAGAAGCAGTTGATGCTTTGTTTGATAATGGCAGAAGAGCAAATGCAGTTAAAGGTGCAAATAAGCGCCCATTGAAATCTTTAAGTGAAATTATCAAAGGTAAACAAGGTCGTTTTAGACAAAATCTACTTGGTAAAAGGGTGGATTTCTCAGGTCGTAGTGTTATTGTTGTTGGACCAAAACTTAGAATGGATCAATGCGGTTTACCTAAAAAAATGGCTTTAGAATTATTTAAACCACATTTGTTAGCTAAGCTTGAAGAAAAAGGTTATGCAACTACCGTAAAACAAGCTAAAAAAATGATAGAAAACAAAACTAATGAGGTTTGGGAGTGCTTAGAAGAGGTTGTTAAAGGTCATCCTGTAATGCTTAACCGTGCTCCAACCTTGCATAAACTTTCTATCCAAGCTTTTCATCCTGTGCTTGTAGAGGGTAAAGCGATTCAACTTCATCCATTAGTGTGTGCGGCATTTAATGCTGACTTTGACGGGGACCAAATGGCTGTGCATGTGCCTTTATCTCAAGAGGCAATAGCTGAGTGCAAAGTATTAATGCTTTCATCTATGAATATCTTGCTTCCAGCAAGTGGTCGTTCTGTAACTGTACCTTCTCAAGATATGGTTTTGGGGATTTATTATCTATCTTTAGAAAAAGATGGTGCTAAAGGTGAGCATAAAATTTGCACAGGTATTGAAGAGGTTATGATTGCTCTAGAAGCAAAATCTTTAGATATTCATGCAAGCATTAGAAGTGTAGTTGATGGAAGAAAAATCACAACAACCGCGGGTAGATTGATTATTAAGTCTATCTTACCTGATTTTGTTCCTGAAAATATGTGGAATAAAGTCATGAAGAAAAAAGATATCGCAGCTTTGGTTGATTATGTTTATAAAGAGGGTGGCCTTGAAGTAAGTGCTAGCTTTTTAGATAAACTAAAAGATCTTGGTTTTGAATATGCAACAAAAGCAGGTATTTCTATTTCAATTGCTGATATTATTGTGCCTGATCAAAAGCAAAAAAGCATAGAAGAAGCTAAAAAACAAGTAAGAGAAATTCAAAATTCATATAATTTAGGTTTGATTACTTCGGGTGAAAGATATAATAAGATTATCGATATTTGGAAAAGTACTAATAATATCCTGTCAAAAGATATGATGGAGTTAATTAAAAAAGATAAAGAAGGATTTAACTCTATTTATATGATGGCAGATTCTGGTGCTAGAGGTTCAGCAGCTCAAATTTCACAGCTTGCTGCGATGAGGGGTCTTATGGCAAAACCTGATGGCTCAATCATTGAAACACCGATTATTTCAAATTTCCGTGAAGGACTTAATGTTCTTGAATATTTTATTTCAACTCATGGTGCTAGAAAAGGTCTCGCAGATACAGCATTAAAAACAGCAAATGCAGGTTATTTAACAAGAAAGCTTATCGATGTGGCACAAAATGTAAAAGTTACAATGGATGATTGTGGTGCACATGAGGGTGTTGAAATTAATGAAATCACAGCAGATGGTGTTGTGATTGAAACCTTAGAGGAAAGAATTTTAGGAAGAGTTTTAGCTGAAAATATTATTGATTCTATTACTAATGAAATTTTATTTTCAGAAGGTACTTTAATAGATGAAGAAAAAGCTAGAGTAATTGTTGAAAGTGGTGTAAAGAGTGTAAGTATTAGAACTCCTATTACTTGTAAAGCTAAAAAAGGAGTTTGTTCTAAATGCTATGGTATTAACCTAGGTGAGGGCAAATTAGTTAAGCCAGGTGAAGCTGTAGGTATTATATCTGCTCAATCAATCGGTGAACCAGGAACTCAGCTTACACTAAGAACTTTCCATAGTGGTGGTACTGCTAGTACAGATTTGCAAGATCGTCAAGTAGTAGCACACAAAGAAGGTTTTGTAAGATTTTATAATCTTAACACTTATGAAGATAGACAAGGTAAAACTATCGTTGCAAATCATCGCAATGCTGCTATTTTACTTGTTGAGCCAAAAATCAAAGCTCCATTTAAAGGAACTATCCATATTGAACATGCGTATGAAGATGTGGTGGTTAGTGTTAAAGCAAAAAACAATGAAGCTAAATTTATATTAAGAAAATATGATTTAGCAAAAGCTAATGAGCTTGCTGGTGTAAGTGGTAATATCGAAGGTAAGTTATATATTCCATATAGCGATGGTGTTGAAGTAGCTGAAAATGAAAGTATTGTTGAAGTAATCAAAGAAGGTTGGAATATACCAAATCGTATTCCTTATGCAAGTGAATTGCTAGTAAAAGATGGTGATCCTATCACTCAAGATATTATAGCAGGTGCAAAAGGCACATTAAAATTTTACATGCTCAAAGGCGATGGTTTAGATAGGATTAAAAATCTTAAAAAAGGTGATATAGTTAAAGAAAAAGGTGTTTTTGTTGTTATTGCTGATGAAAATGATAGAGAAGCAAAAAGACATTATATACCAAGAGAATCCGTGATTGAATTTGATGATAGTGCTTTTGTGGATAATCCTAAAGCTATCATAGCAAAATCAAGCAAAGAAGACAAAACTATCATTGCTGAATGGGATGCATATAATAACACCGTAATTGCAGAGGTTGCAGGTACTATAAATTTTGAAGATATTGAATCAGGCTATAGTGCTGATGAACAAATTGATGAAGCAACAGGTAAAAGATCGCTTGTTATTAATGAGTATTTACCAAGTGGAGTGCGTCCAGCGTTGTTAATCATAGGTGAAAATGACAAAGTAGTGCGTTATCAATTAGAGCCAAAAACTGTTATTTATGTAAATGATGGTGATAAGGTGAAGCAAGCTGATATTTTAGCTAAAACACCAAAGGCAGCAGCTAAATCAAAAGATATTACCGGGGGTCTTCCAAGAGTATCTGAATTATTTGAAGCAAGAAAGCCGAAAAACACTGCTGTTGTAGCTGAAATTGACGGAGTTGTTAGATTTGATAAACCTTTAAGATCAAAAGAAAGAATCATTATTCAAGCAGAAGATGGAAGTAGTGCAGAGTATTTGATAGATAAATCAAAACGTATTCAAGTAAGAGATGGTGAGTTTATCCATGCGGGTGAAAAATTAACCGATGGAGTTATTTCAAGCCATGATGTACTTAGAATTTTAGGTGAAAAAGCATTACATTATTATCTTATTTCTGAAATTCAGCAAGTTTATCGCGGTCAAGGTGTTGTGATTTCTGATAAGCATATTGAAATCATCGTATCACAAATGCTAAGACAAGTTAAAATTGTAGATAGTGGTCATACTAACTTCATCGTGGGTGATTTAGTTTCAAGAAGAAAATTCAGAGAAGAAAATGAAAGAATTTTAAGATATGGTGGTGAGCCTGCTGTGGCTGAACCTGTGTTACTTGGGGTAACAAGAGCGGCTATTGGAAGTGATAGTGTGATTTCAGCTGCTTCTTTCCAAGAAACAACGAAAGTTTTAACAGAAGCAAGTATTGCAGGTAAATTTGATTATCTTGAAGATCTAAAAGAAAATGTAATCTTAGGTCGTATGATTCCTGTTGGAACGGGATTATATCAAGAACAAAAACTTAAATTAAAAGAAAAAGAATAAAAATCCCTAATTAGGGATTTTTATTGATATATATTTTCTAATTCCGGGAAATATAATTTTAAATCTTGTTCTATTTTGTATTTTTCTTCTAGTAAAATTTTTTGATTTTTTTCTTTAAAATTTGCATTTGAGTAAAATATATGATATGAAATACTAATTGCAGCTATAATTTTTTCATCGTATTCAATTCCTATGGCCATACACTCAATTTCTGGGTTCATTTCCCCACTTTCTAATGCTATTTTATTTTTTTTGATAGAAGATAATTCTTCGTAAAGCTCTTTTAGATTATTTAATGTATTTGGTGTTATTTTCTCAAAAGGATTTGGATAAATTTTTTCAAGCTCTTTATAAGTTTTCTTTTCTAGTAATGCTTTTCCTAAAGATGTAGCGTAAGCTGGATATGAAGCACCGACAAAAGACTTGATTTGTATTTGATTATCCGAATCAAGTTTTTCTAAATAAAATACATTTCCTTCTTTTAATATTCCCATTTGGCATGTTTGTCCTGTTAAGTTTCTGATGTTTTTCATATGTTTTTTAATTAATTCTAATGCGCTATTTTTTATTGAAATACAACGGCTAATTTCTAAAATTTTATAATCTAATGTGTAAAATTTATTTTTATCACATTTAATGTAATTTTTAGCTTGTAAAGTTTGAAGTATAGGAGAAAGTGTCCCTGGAGGGATATTTAAATCTTTTGCAATAGAGCTTAGTGTATTTTTTTGATTATTATTGCCCAATAATTCTAAAATTTTTAAAACTCTTAATGTTGGTTGATGTGTCATTTTGCTCCTTTTTCGATAGATAAATTCTATCATATTTTTTACTTTTAGTAACATTTTTAATAATATAAAAAATATTTTCTATTAGCAGTTTTTGCTTTAGATGATTGATTATAACTACTTTTATAAGACTTTTGTATTGTTTTTTTATCATTTTGATGTTTTTAAAAATTTCTATTTTTTAGCTATATTTTTTGTATATAAAAATATTTTTGTATATACAAAAAATGAAAGGAAAAAATATGGGAATATTAAAGGGAACTTTACCAGCCTTATTAACTCCATATGATATGAGTGGAAATATTAATGAAAACGAATTTATTAAATACTGCGAATTTGGTATCTCAAAAGGTTTAAATGGATTATTTTGTAATGGTAGTGCAGGAGATTCTCAAGCTTTAGGTATAGAAGAGCAAGTCAAAATAATGAAACTTACAAAAGAAGCTGCAAAAAATAATATCCCTGTTATTACAGGTATTGCATCAACAGTTTATCAAAATACTTTTACTTTGGCACAAAAAGCATATGAATTAGGGCTTGATGCTTTATTGCTTGCTATGCCTTATTATTATAAATTAAGTGAAGATGCACTTTTTGAATATATTAAAGATTTATCTTCTAAAGTGAAGCTTCCTTTGTATATTTATAACATCCCTCTTTTTGCACCAGCACTAAGTTTGAAATTTATAGAAAGAGTTTCAAAGCTTGATAATGTTGTGGGTATAAA
Organism: Campylobacter sp. CNRCH_2014_2849; assembly: GCF_025772845.1. NCBI lineage: Bacteria > Pseudomonadati > Campylobacterota > Epsilonproteobacteria > Campylobacterales > Campylobacteraceae > Campylobacter > Campylobacter sp. CNRCH_2014_2849. The sequence continues at coordinate 15,954 of NZ_JAKMSW010000012.1, forward strand.
AGATAGCAGTGGAGATGCTTTACTTTTAAATCATATATTAGATGTAGTGCCTGGTGATTTTGATGTTTTTGTAGGAAGAGAAGAATTTTATGCAGGAGCACTACTGATAGGGGCAAATGGTTCTATGACTAGTATAGGTGGTGTTTTTCCAGAACTTATGAGTGAAATTTATAAATCAATCAATGAAAAAAATATAGATAGAGCTTTGCTGATTCAAAAAAGTTTATTAAAAGCTATAAGATTTGGTATGAGTATGGCTTTTCCTATGGGATTTGCTTTGCTTTTAAAAGCTAGAGGATTTGAATTTGCAAATACAAGCATCCATCCTTTATCACATGCTACAAAAGAAGAATTAAATACTCGTTTTAATGAAGCTAAAGAACTTGTTAAAACTATAGAAAAAGAAACGGGTATAAAATTATGAAAGCCTATATTATAGTCAATGAAAAAGATAATGTCGCTACTGCTTTGCGTGATTTTAAAAAAGGTGAAATCGTGGAAAATATAGAACTTTTAGATGATATTGCAAATGGACATAAATTCGCACTAAAAGATATAAAAAAAGATGAAGTTGTCATCAAATATGCAGAAGCTATAGCTAGTGCAAGTTGTGATATTAATAAAGGTGAATGGGTGCATATTCACAATAGTGCAGGTATTAGAGGTCGTGGGGATAAGGAATAAATATGAAAAAGATAATGGGTTATAGAAGAGAAGATGGAAAATTTGGCTTGAGAAATAAAGTCATTATTATACCAAGCGTGCATTGTGCTAATAAGGTGTGCGAAAATATAGCCAGAAAATGCAATGGGGCAGTATATATTAATCATCAACATGGCTGTTCTCAACTCGAATTTGATGCTTTGCAAACTAGAGATGTTTTAATAGGTCATGGAAGTAATGCTAATGTTTTTGGTGTTTTAATTGTAGGACTTGGTTGTGAGGTAATACAAGCGAAAATAGTAGCTGAAAAAATAAAAGAAGTGACACCTTATAAGATGGTTGAATATTTAGTAATACAAGAGTGCGGTGGTAGTAAAAATACCATAGAAAAGGGTGTTAAAATAGTAAATCAAATGCTTGAAAATGCTGCAAAATTGGAAAAAACAGATGGCGATTTTAGTGATTTGATTTTAGGCACAGAATGTGGTGGTAGCGATAGTTATAGCGGTCTTAGTGCCAATCCTGCTTTAGGAAGTTTAAGTGATTTTGTAATTGATGAAGGTGGTGCAGTAATTTTAGCAGAAACTACAGAGCTTATAGGGTGTGAAGCCATACTTGCTAAGAGAGCAAAAAATGATGAAGTAGCTAAAAAGGTATATGATAAGATTTTAGGCTATGAGAATTTAGTTAAATCTTTTCATGCTGATATACGCGGAGCAAATCCTAGTCCGGGAAATATTGCAGGTGGGCTTAGCACTATAGAAGAAAAGTCTTTAGGTTGTGTTTATAAAGCAGGTACTAGAACTTTAATGGATGTGATTGATTATGCTAAACCTGTAATTTCCAAAGGACTTACTTTTATGAATACGCCAGGTAATGATATAGAACAACTTAGCGCTATGGTGGCAGGTGGAGCAAATATTTGTGTTTTTACTACAGGTCGTGGTACTCCTACAGGTTCAGCTATTGTGCCTACTATTAAAATGAGTTCTAATACTTTTTGTTATGAAAATATGAATGATGCTATTGATATTAATGCAGGAAGTATTATAGATGGGATTAAGACAAAAGAAGAAGTGCGTGATGAGCTTATAGATTTGATCATAAGAATTTCAAATGGAGAATTGGTAAAGGCAGAGTTAAATGAACAAAATGATTTTTCAGTTTGGAGACTTGCTACAACTTGCTAAATTAATAAAAAAGGATATATTATGGATTTAAAAATTAAAAATAAAATTTGTATCATCACAGGTGGTGCTAAAGGGATTGGTTATGGTATTGCTAAATTATGGGCTTTAGAAGGTGGGATTCCAATTATTTTTTCAAGAAGTGAAATTTCTAAAGAAAAAGATGATGAGCTAAAAGACATTTGTGGAAATTATGGATTTTATCAAATAGATTTAAAAAATACAGAACAAATTTCAACACTTGTTAAAAGTGTTGTTAATATATATGGTGGAATTTATGCTTTGGTTAATAATGCTGGAGCAAATGATAATTTACATATAGAAGATGCTACAACTGAAGAATTAATTAAATCTTATGAAAATAATCTTTTTCATTATTATACTATGACTAAAGAATGCTTACCATATATTAAAAAGCAACAAGGAAGTATATTAAATATCACAAGTAAAACCGGCTTAACAGGACAAGGTAGAACTTCAGCTTATGCTTCAGCAAAAGCTGCTCAAATAGGTTTTACAAGAGAATGGGCTTGCGCTTTTGCAAAAGATAATATTAGAGTTAATGCTATAGCACCGGCTGAAGTTATGACTCCTCTTTATGAAAAATGGTTGTCAAATTTTCCAAATCCAAAAGCTCAATATGAAAAAATAGCAAAATGCATACCATTAGGTCATCGTTTTACAACTATAGAAGAAATAGCAAACACAGCAGTTTTTACACTAAGCCCTCTTGCTTCACACACAACAGGACAAATTTTAACTCCTGATGGTGGATATATCCATTTAGATAGAGCTCTAAATTGGGATGAAATTTAATAACAAGGAGGATATATGTTAAATAACTCTAAAAATATAAAAATAGCAATTATTTTAGTAACTTCTCTTTTCTTTTTATGGGGAGTTAGTTATGGGCTGATTGATGTGATGAATAAGAATTTTCAAAATCATTTACATATCACTCAACATGAAAGTGGATTTTTGCAACTCGCTTATTTTGGTGCTTATTTTATCATAGCATTACCTGCTGGATATATAGCAAATAAATACTCTTATAAAATTGGTATTATTTTTGGGTTAATCTTGTATGCAATAGGTTGTTTATTGATTATTCCAGCTACAAATTTAGCTAATTTTTACTTATTTTTATTTGCTTTTTTTATTTTAGCTTGCGGTATTGGTTCTTTGGAAACTAGTGCTAATCCTTATATGGTAAAACTTGGTGATGAGAAAAATGCTAGTTTTAGAATTAATGCTGCTCAAAGTTTTAATGGTTTGGGTCAATTTTTAGGACCTATCATAGGCGGAGCTTTGTTTTTATCTATTACAAAACAAGAAGAAGGTGCAAGTAAAGAACAAATAGAAGCTGCATTACTTGCTAATATGGGTAATGTCCAGTTAGTGTATGTTGGTATTGCAGCAATTGTTATTTTGATCTTGATTGCTTTTGCATTGAATAAAATTCCAGAAGGATCAGCAGTAAGTAGTGATTATGAACAAAAAGATACCTCAAAACCTATTGGAGTTTTTAAGCATAAACATTTTAATTTTGGATTGCTAGCACAATTTTTGTATATAGCAAATCAAGTTAGTGCGGGAGCTTTTTTTATAAATTATCTTAGTGAGCATAATGAAAATCTAAAAGATGAACAAGGGGCTTATTATTTTTCGATAGCTTTAATTGCTTTTATGTTAGGTCGTATTCTTTCTACGCCTTTGATGAAGAAAATTAAAGGTGAGACTATTTTAGGATGGTATTCTTTTATTAATGTGATTTTATGTGTATGCTTGTATTTTGCTAGCGGATTTATTAGTATAGTTATTTTAATTGCATTATTTTTCTTTATGTCCATTTCTTTTCCTACTATTTTTGCAGTTGCAACAAAAAATCTTCCTTTTAATCAAGTGAAATTAGGTGGTTCTTTACTTGTTATGAGTATAGTTGGTGGTGCTATTATGCCTATTATCATGGGTTTAATTAATGATTATTTTGGAACAAGCATGGGATATTTGGCTATGGCCCCATTATTTTTATATGTATCATGGTATGGTTTTTTTGGTTCTAAAATAAAGGCTTAAAAATGCAAAAAATTTTTGATTCTCATTTGCATCTTTGGGATTTAAGTAAAATGCCTATTTCGTGGATAAAAGGCAATAATAGATTGGAACAAAATTATGATTTTTTAAGGGCAAAAAATGAGTATAAAGAATTTGATTTTTTAGGTGCGATGTATGTTGAAACAAATAGTGATGATTTGGAAAAAGAAGCTTTATTTGCATTAAAGCAAAAACAAGAACATGGTATTTTTATTTGTTTAGCTGATTTAAAGTACAAAGAATACTTATGTGCTTTTAGAGAGGTAATGCATACTAGTAAAAAGGGTGCTAAGAGACTATTTGAAGCAGAATTTAAAGAAAAATTAGAACTTCTAAAAGTTTTTAATATACCTTTTGAAGCTTGCATGAAAAACGAAGAGCTTTGGATATTGGAAAAGTTTTTATTTGATAATCCTAATTTAAAAGTAGTTTTAAATCATATGGGCAGTCCTAAAATTAACTATTTTGATGAATATAAAAAAATATTACATAAATTAAAAGATTTCCCAAATTTATGGATAAAAATTTCCGTACCAGATGATTTTACGATAAAAATTCATAGAGATTTTATATCTCAATGTTTTTCATTTTTAAAGAATATTTTTAGTGAAGATAAATTTATATTTGGTAGTAATTATCCTGTGGCAAAAATAGCTCCAGCTAAATGGGCTAAATTTATCATAGAAGGAAATATTTTTAAAGATTTGGACAAGATATTTTATAAAAATGCTTTATCAATTTATAAGGAGGATAGGTGCAAAGATATGGTCAAATTATAAAAATTAAAAAGGAAAAAATACAAGAGTATAAAGATCTTCATACAAAGCCTTATAAAGGTGTTTGTGAGATGATTAAAGAATGTAATATACAAAATTATTCTATTTATTTATTTGGAGAATATTTGTTTGCATATTTTGAATATACAGGTGTTGATTTTGATGCAGATATGGCTAAGATGGCAAAAGATAAAAATACACAACAATGGTGGAAAGTTACAGATCCCTGCCAAATATCTTTAGCTCATGCAGGACAAAAGTGGCTAAATATGGAAGAAGTATTTCATTTAGATTAAAAAAGGAGAAAAAATGACAACTTATTTAAATTATATTGACGGTGAATTTATCCCACACAATGGCGAATTTATAGAAGTTTTAAATCCCGCTACCAAAGAAGTAATATCAAGAGTGGCAAGTGCTTCTTTAGAAGATACACAAAGAGCAATTGAAGCAGCTAAAAAGGCACAAAAAAATTGGGAAGCTAAACCAGCGATTGAAAGAGCAAATCATTTAAGAGAAATAGCTAGTTTAATACGCAAAAATGCTAATTTTTTAACAGAAATTTTAATGCAAGAGCAAGGAAAAACTAGAGCTTTAGCTAGTGTAGAGATTAATTTTACAGCAGATTATATGGATTATACTGCTGAATGGGCTAGAAGGTATGAAGGCGAAATTATACAAAGTGATAGAGCTAATGAGCATATATATTTATATAAAAGTGCCATTGGTGTAATTGGTGGAATTTTACCTTGGAATTTTCCATTTTTTCTAATCGCAAGAAAGATGGCACCTGCTTTACTAACAGGCAACACCATTGTTATAAAACCAAGCAGTGAAACTCCAAATAATGCTTTTGAATTTGCAAAGCTTGTCTCGCAAAGTTCTTTACCAAAAGGAGTATTTAATTTAGTTGCAGGTAAGGGTAGTGTGGTAGGACATGAATTATCAAGTAATGAAAACATAGGTATGGTAAGTCTTACAGGGAGTGTTGAAGCAGGAACTAGAGTGATGGAAGCTGCAGCTAAAAATATCATTAAGGTTTCTCTAGAACTTGGCGGAAAGGCACCGGCTATAGTGTGTAAAGATGCAGATATTGATTTAGCGGTAGAAGCGATTAAGGCAAGTAGAATTTGCAATAACGGACAAGTTTGCAATTGTGCCGAAAGAGCTTATGTGCATACAAGTGTTTATGATGAATTTGTAGATAAATTTGTAAAAGCCATGAGTAAAGTAAGTGTTGGAAACACTTTGAAAGGCGATTTTGATATGGGTCCGCTTGTCAATCAAGCAGGGGTTGATAATGCTTTAGCAATGCTTGAGAGAGCTACGAATAAAGGAGCAGTTGTAGAATGCGGTGGAAAAATCACCGATACAAGCGGATATTATTTTCCTGCAAGCGTTCTTACAAATGTTAAGCATGAAGATGAGATCATGCAAAAAGAAATTTTTGCTCCGATTTTACCAATTACTAAATTTGATACACTTGATGAGGCAATTGACATGGCAAATGATTGTGAATATGGACTGACAAGTTCTATTTATACACAAAATTTAGATATAGCAATGAGAGCTAGTAGAGAAATAAAATTTGGTGAAACTTATATTAACCGTGAAAATTTTGAAGCAATGCAAGGATTTCATGCAGGTTTTAGAAAAAGTGGCATAGGTGGAGCTGATGGAAAACATGGTCTTGAAGAGTATTTAGCTACCCATGTGGTTTATTTGCAATACAATACCGATAAACAATGATTTTAATCCTATCTATTTTTAGATAGGATTTGCTATAATCTTTAAATTTAAAGGATAATAATTTGAAGATTATAGATTTAAAAACTTACTCAAGAAAAGAGCATTTTGAATTTTATACTAAATTTCCCTGCTCTTTTGAATTAAATGTTAATTAGATATTAGTAAATTTTATTCTTTTGTTAAAAATCAAAAATATTCTTTTTATGGTAGTTTTATCTATTTTTTAAGTAAAAATGTTAATTTAATACCTGAATTTAAATTATACTTAGAGGATGATAAATTAATTTGTTTTGATATTATCCATCCAAGTTATACCGCTTTTTGTGAAAAATCAAAGACTTTTTGTGTTTTATGGACTGATTTTAATGAAGATTTTCAAAACTTTTTACATAATTTCGAGCATGATAAACAACTCATTAAAGAAAACACTATGTTTGTAAAAGAGAATATTAAAAATTCTTTTAATATTTCAGCAATCCCTTGGATAAATTTTGAGAATTTCTCTTTACATTTACCTAAAAAAGAAAATTATTTTTTTCCTATTCTTACAAGTGGGAAAATTATCAAGGAAAAAATCAATGTTTTATTCCACTAAGTATTAATGTAAATCACGCAAGCACCGATGCTTACCATGTGAGTTTGTTTTTAGAAAATTTGCAAAAAGATTTAAATTGTTTTTAGTTTATATTTTTGTAAGTAAAATTTAGATATTATCCAAAGTTTATTACATTTTTTAAAGAAAGGAATTATTGTGCCTACCATAAATCAATTGGTTAGAAAAGAGCGCAAAAAAGTTTTAGAGAAATCTAAATCTCCAGCGCTTAAAAATTGTCCACAAAGAAGGGGAGTTTGCACTAGGGTTTATACAACAACCCCTAAAAAACCAAACTCAGCGTTAAGAAAAGTTGCCAAAGTAAGACTTACAAGTGGCTTTGAAGTTATTAGTTATATCGGTGGTGAAGGTCATAACCTACAAGAACACAGCATTGTTTTAGTGCGTGGTGGTAGGGTAAAAGACTTACCAGGTGTTAAGTATCACATTGTTCGCGGTGCCTTAGATACTGCAGGTGTTGCAAAAAGAACCGTTTCTCGTTCTAAATATGGTGCGAAACGCCCTAAAGCAGCAGCTAAGTAATAAAATTGCAGACAAATCCGTTAGATTTGATTTTGTTTGAGTAAAATTATAAATTTGAAGGAAAATTATGAGAAGAAGAAAAGCTCCGGTAAGAGAAGTCTTGCCAGATCCGATTTATGGAAACAAAGTAATCACAAAATTCATTAATTCTTTAATGTATGATGGTAAAAAAAGCACAGCTACGACTATTATGTATGGTGCTTTAGAAGCTATCGATAAAAAAGGTGGAGAAAAAAAAGGTATAGAAATTTTTAATGATGCTATTGAAAATATTAAGCCTTTATTAGAAGTTAAATCTCGTCGCGTTGGTGGTGCTACTTATCAAGTGCCAGTAGAAGTACGCCCAGCTAGACAACAAGCTTTAGCTATAAGATGGATTATTTCTTTTGCTAGAAAAAGAAGCGAAAGAACTATGATAGAAAAATTAGCAGCAGAATTATTAGATGCAGCTAATAGTAAAGGTGCTTCATTCAAGAAGAAAGAAGATACTTATAAAATGGCAGAAGCTAATAAAGCATTTGCTCATTATCGCTGGTAAGAGGAGTAAAATATGTCAAGAAGTACTCCTTTAAAAAGAGTTAGAAATATAGGTATCGCAGCTCATATTGATGCAGGTAAAACAACTACTAGTGAGAGAATTCTTTTCTTTACAGGTATGAGTCATAAAATTGGTGAGGTGCATGATGGTGCAGCTACAATGGACTGGATGGAGCAAGAAAAAGAAAGAGGTATCACAATTACTTCTGCTGCTACAACTTGTTTTTGGAAAAACCATCAAATTAACCTTATAGACACTCCAGGCCATGTTGACTTTACAATCGAAGTTGAAAGATCAATGCGTGTTTTAGATGGCGCAGTTGCGGTGTTTTGTTCAGTAGGTGGAGTTCAACCACAATCAGAAACCGTATGGAGACAAGCTAATAAATACGGTGTTCCAAGAATTGTTTTTGTAAATAAAATGGACAGAATTGGTGCAAATTTCTTTAATGTTGAAGAACAAATCAAAAATCGTTTGAAAGGTAACCCAGTTCCACTTCAAATTCCAATCGGTGCTGAAGATAATTTCAAAGGTGTAATTGATCTTATTACCATGAAAGCTTTGGTATGGGAAGATGAAAATAAACCAACTGATTATGTAGAAAAAGAAATTCCAGCTGAACTTAAAGAGAAGGCTGAAGAATATCGCACAAAAATGATAGAAGCAGTTTCTGAAACAAGCGATGAATTAATGGAAAAATACCTAGGTGGTGAAGAGCTTACTCAAGAAGAAATCAAAGCAGGTATTAAAGCAGGATGTTTAAGTCTTTCTATGGTTCCTATGCTTTGTGGTACAGCTTTTAAAAATAAAGGTGTTCAGCCATTACTTGATGCTGTTGTTGCTTATTTACCAGCTCCTGATGAAGTTGCTAATATTAAAGGTGAATATGAAGACGGTACGGAAGTTTCTGTAAAATCAACTGATGATGGTGAGTTTGCAGGCCTAGCATTTAAAATTATGACTGACCCTTTTGTTGGACAATTAACTTTCGTTCGTGTGTATAGAGGAAGTTTAGAAAGCGGTTCTTATGCATACAACTCAACAAAAGATAAAAAAGAAAGAATCGGTCGTCTTTTGAAAATGCACTCTAATAAAAGAGAAGAGATTAAAACTTTATATGCAGGAGAAATTGGAGCGGTTGTTGGACTTAAAGACACACTAACTGGTGATACTTTGGCAAGTGAAAAAGATAAGGTTATTTTAGAGAGAATGGATTTTCCAGATCCTGTTATTTCAGTTGCTGTTGAGCCTAAAACAAAAGCAGATCAAGAAAAAATGTCTATTGCTTTAAATAAATTAGCTCAAGAAGATCCAAGCTTTAGAGTTTCAACAGATGAAGAAAGTGGTCAAACTATCATTTCAGGTATGGGCGAGCTTCACTTGGAAATTATCGTTGATAGAATGCTTCGTGAATTTAAAGTTGAAGCAGAAGTAGGTCAACCTCAAGTTGCTTACCGTGAAACTATTAGAAAAACAGTTGAGCAAGAATACAAATACGCTAAACAATCAGGTGGTCGTGGACAATATGGTCATGTATTCTTAAGACTTGAGCCACTTGAACCAGGTAGTGGATATGAATTTGTAAATGATATCAAAGGTGGGGTAATTCCAAAAGAATATATTCCAGCAGTTGATAAAGGTGTTCAAGAAGCATTACAAAATGGTGTTTTAGCGGGATATCCTGTTGAAGATGTTAAAGTAACTGTTTATGATGGAAGTTACCATGAAGTGGATTCTTCTGAAATGGCATTTAAACTTGCAGCTTCTATGGGCTTTAAAGAAGGTGCTAGAAAAGCAGGTGCTGTAATCTTAGAACCTATGATGAAAGTTGAAGTTGAAACTCCAGAAGAATACATGGGTGATGTTATTGGTGATTTAAATAAACGCCGTGGCCAAGTAAATTCAATGGATGAAAGAGGTGGTAATAAAATTATTACAGCATTTTGTCCTTTGGCCGAGATGTTTGGTTACTCAACCGATCTTAGAAGTCAAACTCAAGGCCGTGCTACTTATTCTATGGAATTTGATCACTATGATGAAGTTCCAAAAAATGTTTCTGAAGAAATTATCAAAAAAAGAAACGGTTAATCTATCAAGATGAGCTTATTGCTCATCTTGAATTATTTGTGTCCCTTTGAATTAATTAAATTAATTACTCCTTCATTAATTTCATATGCTTTTCCAAAACCTTTAACATATCTTCCATTTTTCAGTATAAGTTGAAATAAATGAAAATCTTGCATATTTTTAATGACATGGATTATTTCATTATTACTTTCATTTTCATAAGTATTTAATACTTGCTCAAAGAGTTGATTATCTCTTGTTATTTCTATACACTCTATTCTAAATTTAAGTCTTTTTCTTGCAAAGATTGATATGCAATCTTTTTCATCTTCTATAAACATAATTTCTATGTTTTGATTATTGTATTTTACTCCTTCAAAGTGTTCGGCAATTTCACTAATATAAATATAAAAGTCATTTTTGTTTTTTATAATAGGAGTATATGAACATATGGTTTGATTATTTAAATTTAAGGACGATATCATAATGCTTTTGCATTCTTGTATAAATTGATTAATTTCATCATGTAGTTGCATAAAAATTTTCCTTGTAAGTTAAAATGAATAAGATTTGAGTGTTATAGAAAAGTAAAAAGAAGAGTTTGCTACTCTTCTTCATCAGTATTTTTGCGTACAACTTTAATGCGTTCTATGCTATTTCCATCCATCTTTTTGACTTCGTAGTAGCAAAATTCATCTTCTATTCTATCTCCAACCACCGGTAAGCGTCCTAAAAGATTGAAAACATATCCACCTATAGTGACTTGTTCTAATTCTTCATTAAAGCGTATATCAAGCATTTCTTCTACTTCGCTAATTTCATATCTTCCTTGAAATTCATAGATATTTTCTGCAAGCTTTTTAAAATGTGGACTAGAATCATCATGCTCATCGTTAATATCACCAACAATTTCTTCCATAATATCTTCCATAGTTAAAAGACCAGCAGTTCCGCCATATTCATCTACTACTAATGCTGTATGTACTTGTTCTTTATTCATCATGAAAAGAACTTTAGATATGCTGATATTTTCTGGAACTAGGATCATTTTGATTAGAAAATCATCTAAATTTTTCTTATCTTTGCTAAGTTCATTTTGCATAATGTCTCTAATATGCACCATACCTAAAATGATATCTTTAGAACCATCTATGTATGGAAAGCGTGTATGTTTATACTGACAAACTATTTGCATATTTTCTTCATAGCTTTTTTGTTTATTAAGACAAATCATATCTTTTCTAGGTGTCATGATTTCTTTTGCTACTGTATCTGAAAAATCGACAGCATTGCGTATGATTTCAGTTTCAAATTCATCCAAAACCCCACCTTTTTGGCTTTCACTCGCAATAAATTTAATCTCTTCTTCAGAGTGACTTAATTCGTGTTCTTTGGCAGGTTTTATACCTATAATTTTTAAAGAAACTGCAGCTAAAAAGTCAAATGTTTTAATGAAAGGTAAGAAAAGTAACCAAAACAAATGCAATGGTCTTGCAACCCATAAAACAGCTCTATCTGCAATGGCTATAGCAATGCTTTTTGGGACCAACTCGCCTAGCACAACATGCAATAATGTGATAATAGCAAAAGCAATAATAAATGCTATGGTATGGATTAATGCTGGAGCTAAACCTAAATTTGCTAGAGGAACTTCAAGAATTTTAGCAATAGCAGGTTCGCCTATCCAACCAAGAGCAAGAGAGCTTAGCGTAATACCAAGTTGGCAAGCACTTAAATAAGTATCTAGTTTTGAAGTGACTTCCAAAGCTTTTTTTGCATTGCGTTTTTTCTCTTTTACCATTTCTTCAAGTTTTGATCTACGCACTTTAACAATAGCAAATTCAGATAAAACAAAAAATCCATTTAAAAGCACTAAAGCTAATGCAACAAGAATCATAAAAGTAGAATAGCCTATATCAATAGAGGCAACAGTAGGTAGTGTTTGATTTAAGTCTAAAGATTGACTGGGGTCCAAAAAAACTCCTTTAATAAAATTTCGCAAAATTATATCAAATCAAAACTATAAAATTAGCTTAAAAATAATGATATATTTTAAATTAATTTAATGTTTTCTATATTCTATATTTTTTTCAAATTCATCTAAACGCTTGTAAATACTACGAAGCTGTGTGATAGTTGTCCAGTTGGTGATAAAAATGCTAAATGAAGATCTAACCTGGTCAAAAGCATTACCAACTTGTATGATAATTCCAAGTTGTATAAGTCCTAAAAATAAACTTGGAGCCATGATTAAAAAGGGTACTATAACCATGATTTGCTCAAATAAATAAAGCCATATATTAAAATACCCATAATGTAAAAATAATCTTTTATAATTGATTTTAAGCCCAGTAAATAAACTTAAAATACTTTCATCGCTTGCATAATTTTTTCTATCATCTTCAGCAAAAACAAGTTCTTTTCTAAAAGCAGCTTCGGCTTTTTGATTGTTATATTCTAGTCCAGGTAATTTTATACCTACAAACCATGATATAACTAAACCTCCTAAAGAAACTAAAAATGCAATCCATACTAAAGAGCCATTAATATCTTTTAAGATAGGTAAATTAACATGTGCACTTAACATCCATAAAATTGGCACAAAAGCAACTAAAGTCATAATTGCTTTGACAAAAGCTAACCCTAAACTTTCTATGATTTTTGAAAAATTATAGATATCTTCTTGAATTCTTTGTGAACTACCTTCTATGTTATCATCTTTTTTTTGCCAAAATTTAATATAATCAAAAGTCATAGCCTCGCGCCATTTAAAAGCATATATGCTTCCAAAATATTGCGTGATAGTAGCGATTAATACATAAGGCAGTGCTAAATATAAAAATTGTTTAATAAAATAATAAAAATCATTTATGCTATGATTTTTTGCATCTTGTAAAACATCGTAAAATTCTTTATACCATTCATTTATTGCTACATTAATAGAGGTTTGTGCTAATAAAGAAGACAATAAAAAAAACAGACCCAAGTAAGCCCATAAAGCCCATTTTTTAGAATAAAAAAAAGATTTAAACATTTTAAATTTCTTTCAGCATTTTTTCATAATGTTTTATTGTGTGTTTTTTTGCTTTAAATATTATACTAAAAATCATAATAAAACAACTTGCGACTAAAAATCCAGGAATGATTTCATAAATTTCTATAAAATTTGAACCAAAATGCTTATAAAATACAACAGTTAAAGCTCCACTAACCATTCCAGCTATCGCACCTTCTTTGCTCATATTTTTATAAAATAAAGAAAATAAAATAACGCTTCCAAAACTAGCTCCAAAACCTGCCCAAGCATAAGAGACTATGCTTAAAATTTGACTTTGAGTATCAAGTGAAAGTATAAAAGCTACACACGCTACAATCAAAACACCTAAGCGTGATAACAAAGTAATATTTTTATCATTTGTTTTTCTTTTTAAGATTTGTGTATAAAAATCTTGTACCAAGCTAGAAGCGCATACTAGCAATTGAGAACTTGCAGTACTCATAATGGCTGCTAAAATTGCACTGAGTAAAATTCCCGCCACCCAAGGGTTAAAAAGCACTTGAGACATTACAATAAATATTCTTTCAGGATCATTTAAAGTAAGATCAAATTTAGCTATATAAGCAATACCTAAAAATCCTATCATAGCAGCACCAAATAGAGAAATTACCATCCAAGTTATGCCTATAAAAGTCGCAGTAGGAATTTCTTTTACATTTTTTATAGAAATAAAGCGAATTAAAATATGAGGTTGGCCAAAATATCCAAGCCCCCAGGCCAAGGTTGATGCTACCACTAGCCAACCACCACCATCTAAACCAAAAGCTTGAGGTTTTACATCATTTATAGTAGAAAAAGCTTCGCCAAAGCCGCCAAGTTCAAAAATCATCACAAAAGGAATGGTGATTAATGAACTCATCATTAAAAGTCCTTGTATCATATCAGTCCAGCATACGGCTTTATAGCCACCTAAAAAAGTATATAAAACAATAACTAAAAATCCAATACTCAATGCAAAAATATAAGGCAAATTAAATACACTTTCAAAAAGTTTAGCACCACTTACTAATCCAGCACTAATGTAAATAGTAAAAAATACTAAAATAACTACCGCACAAATACTTCTTAAAATATGTCTATCATCATGAAAGCGACTTTCAAAAAAATCAGGAATTGTAATACATTCTTTGGTTATTTGAGAAAAAATCTTTAATCTTTTAGCAACAAAGGTCCAGTTTAGAAACATACCAAAACTTAAACCTATGGCTATATAAATTTGTCCCAATCCAGCTGCGTATAAAGCACCGGGAAAAGCCATTAAAAGCCAACTACTCATATCAGAAGCACCTGCACTTAAGGCAGATATTATAGGTCCCATTGATGCATTTCCAACAAAATAATCTTTACTATTTTGATTTTTTTTGTAAAAATAAAAACCTATAAAAAGCATTAAAAATGCATAGGTAATAAAAGTAATAATAATAGGATAAGAAAATTCCACACTTTGTAATTTCATAAGTGTCCTTAAAAAATTTAAAAAATCATCATTTTACTTGTTTTATTTTAAAAAAACATTATAAAAATTATTTTTTATTTCAATGCTTTATAAAGTTTTTTTGTTACAATTTTCAAAAAAATTAAGGATAGTTAATGAAAAATCTTTTAATTATAGGTGCAGGTGGTGTAAGTCGCGTTGCAACTGTAAAATGTGCAATGAATAGTGATGTTTTTAGTAAAATAACTCTAGCAAGTAGAACTAAAAGTAAATGTGATGAAATAGCAGCTTTTATAAAAGAGCGTTTAGGTATAGAAATTCAAACTGAGCAAATAGATGCAGATGACACATCTGCTGTTGTAGAACTTATTAAAAAAACAGGAACTGAAATTTTGTTAAATGTGGCTTTGCCTTATCAAGATCTTGCTTTAATGGATGCGTGTATTCAAACTAATATTCACTATGTAGATACTGCAAATTATGAACATCCTGATTTAGCTAAATTTGAATATAAAGAACAATGGTTAAGAAATGATAAGTTTAAACAAGCAGAAATTTTAGGACTTTTAGGAAGTGGTTTTGATCCAGGTGTTACTAATGTATTTTGTGCTTATGCGCAACAAAATTTATTTGATGAAATTCATTATATTGATATACTAGATTGTAATGCAGGTGATCATGGATATGCCTTTGCAACTAATTTTAACCCTGAGATAAATTTAAGAGAAGTATCTGCTAAAGGTCGTTATTGGGAAAATGGAAAATGGATAGAAACTGAACCTATGGAAATAAAAATGGAGTGGGATTATCCTGAAGTAGGAGTAAAGGATAGTTATTTGCTTTATCATGAAGAGCTTGAAAGTTTAGTAAAAAATATCAAAGGTCTAAAAAGAATAAGATTTTTTATGACTTTTGGACAAAGTTATTTAACTCATATGAAATGTCTTGAAAATGTTGGTATGCTAGGCATTAAACCTATTATGCATCAAGGTAGAGAGATAATACCAATAGAATTTTTAAAAACTTTACTTCCTGATCCTGCTAGTTTGGGCCCTCGTACTAAAGGTTACACTAATATAGGTTGTGTGATTCGTGGTGTAAAAGATGGAAAAGATAGACAAGTTTATATTTACAATGTTTGTAATCACGAAGAATGCTTTAAAGAAACTGGAGCGCAAGCTGTAAGCTATACTACAGGTGTCCCTGCTATGATAGGTACGAAATTAATTGCTAAAGGAATTTGGCAAGGAAAAGGTGTGTTTAACATGGAAGAATTTGACGCCAAACCTTTCATGGATGAGTTAAATACTCAAGGACTTCCTTGGAAAATTATAGAAATGGAGCCAAATTTAGGAAAATAATCTCAAGTCTTTTTGACTTGAGAAAGTTTTATAATGACGCAATTATTATTAAGTATAGATTGGACGCCTTTTTTAGTTTCCATAAAACTTTCTATTATTACTTGTATAATTTTGTTTTGTTTTTGCATACCTCTTGCTTGGGTTTTTACTTTTAAGCAATTTAGAGCAAAAAAAATTCTAGAAACTATAATAACCTTACCTTTAGTTTTACCACCGTCTGTTGTTGGTTTTTACTTGTTGATTTTATTTTCAAAATATTCTTTTTTTGGAGAATTTTTAGAAAAATATTTTAATATCACTTTAGCTTTTACTTTTGAAGGCTTGGTAATAGCAAGTTGCATTTACTCTTTACCTTTTATGTTTAATCCTTTATATAATGCAATGTCTTTAATTTCTAAAAATATTATAGAAGCAAGTTTTTCTTTGGGAAAAAATTCTTTCATCACACTTTTTAAAGTAATCTTACCAAGTATCAAACCAGCTATACTCAGTGCTTTAGTAATAAGTTTTGCACATACTATGGGCGAGTTTGGTATAGTATTAATGATAGGTGGTTCTTTAAGCGGAGAAACAAAAGTAGCTAGTATTGCTATATATGAAAGTATGGAAAATTTAGATTTTGCCACAGCTCATATTTATAGTCTCATACTTTTAATTTTTAGTTTTGTTGTTTTGCTAAGTGTAAATTTGTTAAAAAATAAATAACAAAGACTTATTTTATTGTATAATCAATTTATATCTTAAATTTAAAGGAGAAATGATGGATAATTCACTATCAGGATATACTAAAAAATATGACAATGAAGGATATGGCTTACAATATCCAGATGGACATGTTATAAGATTTTATGAGAGAATCTTAAAATACAAATTAAACAAAACAAGTGGAAATTTACTTGATTTTGGTTGTGGAAATGGAGTTCATTCTAAGTATTTTCAAGATGTAACGGGGGGGGGGTATTAATGCTTATGGTATAGATATTGTTCCTAGCTTAAAAAATACTTGGAAAAAAGATCCTAAGATAAATGAAAATAATTTTCATGTTATTACACCAAATTCTAGTTTTAAAAATTTATTTGATGTAAAAATGGATTTTATTTTTGCAAATCAAAGTTTATATTATCTACCAAACAAAGACTTTCAAAAAACTATTGAAGAATTTTATGATTTATGTAATGATGGAGCAATAATTTTCGCGACAATGATTAGCTCTAAAGCTTATCAAGAATTTGTTGCAGGAGATGTTAAAGATAATGGTTTAGTGGAAGTAAAATCTAGTCCAAGATTAAATGGCGAATCTACTTATATAAATTTTACAAATACGATTGAAGAATTAAAAGAAAAATTTAAACCTTTTAAACCATTATTTTGGGGAGATTATGAATTAATAAATTTATATAATTTTGAAGGAAGTATACAGCATTTTATTTATATAGGGGAAAAATAATTTTATATGATAAAGACTTTATCAAGTCTTTATCATCACT
>NZ_JAKMSW010000013.1:0-18982 GCF_025772845.1 Campylobacter sp. CNRCH_2014_2849
TTAGAAGCTTCTACCCCTGTGGTATCTTTAACTGAGTTAATTGCTGAAATCAAGGCTCCATTTTCATCACCATCTTTATACTCAACTTCACCAATTTTTACTCCATTAATAGCAAAATCTTGATCAGTTTTGCCTGCCTTAATATTACCAGCACCTGTAGTTTCAACTAAGAAATTTGCTCTAACACCTGTGATATCAGAAACTCTATTAATCTCTTCAGCCAAAGCTCCCATACCTGTTCCTACTGAAGTAGAAATCACTATAGGTTGGAATTTAAAATCATCTATACCATTATAATTTTTAATAGTAAGTTGAGCTACACCGCTACTTTTAGCTTGAGAACCTGTTTCAAATCTAGTTACACCTATTTTAGAGCTTTGAGTTGAACCAATGCTTGCTTTGATAGATTGATTTGACTGTGCACCTACTTGGAATTCTTGATTTACGAAACCACCACTTAATAACTGCTTACCATTGAATGAAGTTTGATTTGCAATATTATCAAGTTGCTCCATCAAACGATTTATATCAGCTTGAAGCATATTTCTTGTTTTGGTAGTTTGTCCATCTTGTGCTGCTTGAGTAGCTTTTACTTTGATAGTATCTAAGATTTTAAGCTGCTCATCCATAGCCTTATCAGCTGTTTGTAAAATACCTAAAGCATCATTACCATTGCTTATAGCTTGACCTAAAGTATTAGCTTGCGATCTTAAGCTATCTGCTATAGCCATACCCGAAGCATCATCTGCTGCAGAGTTGATTCTAAGACCTGAGCTAAGTCTGCTTAGAGAGCTATCTAATGCTCTTGAGTTTAAATTTGCGTTGTTTTGAGCATTTAAAGATGCCACATTAGTATTTATACGAAATCCCATTTTAAATCCTTTTAAATAAATTCAACCGCTTCCATGCAGCTGTTTAAGCTATATCGAAAAAATGATAAAAAAATTTATACTTTTAATATATTTTTATATTCATTTATAGAATTTTCCATACTTGCTAGACTTAATGCTGTAAATTCTAAAAATATTTTTAAAAAATCTATATAACTTGATAAAGCATTTTGAGACTCTTGATATAAACTCACATTAAAAAAGCCCCTATGATAAAATAATGGTTTATACATAAAACTTTGTAAAATTTTTGCATTATCTAATAAATCATTAAAATCAAAAATAAACTTTGATATTTGCTCATTAAAAACTGCGTTTTGATTTTGCAAAATTACTAAAAGATCTTTTGCTTTTTGATGTAAAGCATTTAACTCTAAATAATCTTTTTGTAAAATTTCCAAAGATTTTTTTAATAATTTTTCTTGTCTATTAATACTTAAAACATTTGGAAATACATAATCTTGTTTGTTATCTTTATATAGTGCTAAAACCTTTTCAAAAGGCATCTCTATGGTATAATCTATAAAAGCTCCACCTTCTGTGGCATTATAAAATTTAACATCAGGATGAGATAAAAATAAAACTTCCAATCTTTTTCTAAATTCATCCCAACCTATATGAGTTTGAATAAAACCTTGCTTATTATAAGCTAACACTTGAAGTTTTTCTGCTTTATGCTCAGCTTCTTCTACATTATGAAATGTAAAAACTTCTGGGTTAGCATGCGATTTCCCATCATCACTAAAAGCCAAATCTTGTCCTATCATGATTACATTAGTAAATCCCAAAGCTATAGCAAAATTATAAGCAAAATGAGCTACATTGATACCAATATCTAAATAGCCAAAATCATTTAAATTAAATTTTTGTTGATAATCTAAATTTTTTAAAATAAAAATTTTTGGATTTTTATTTTCTAAAATTTGCATTAAAGCTTTATCTACAGCAGCATTTATAATATAAATGGGTTCTTTTTTGCTTTGTGGTAAATTTTCATAAAAACTTGCACATTCTTCGTAAATATCCATAGAAAAAACAAAATCAGGATAAATTTCATTCTTAAGTAAAGTTTTATAAGTAGCATCTAAAGCAAATATCACATAATCATCTTGACAAGTTTTTAAAAGCTTAAGTTGTTTATTTAAAGAAGGGCCTGCACACACCACAATAACACTTTTATTTTTTCCTTTATTTTCATAAATAAATCTTTGAAAAGGAATGTTTTTTAAAACTAAAGGTATGTTAGATAAAAATTGTTTATAAATTTTAGCATCCATAGTAAAACTTGTATCAACATTTCCCACCACTCTTTTTACCACATCTAAGCACTTTTGATACACAAAATCAAACATAGGACTATTGTTATAAAATTCACTATAAGGCAAAAGTTTAAAAAGCCCTAAATACTCAAAACAATCTTTTTGTGAAAAAAGCAAAACAAGATACTCTTCTAATCTTTTCTCTTCTACATCACAAAGATATATTTTTCCGCTTGAAAGTTCTTGACTTAAATCCATCTTGCTTAAAACATTAGCAAAAAATTCTGCTTTATCAAAAATAAAAATATGTTTATTAATAAGCTTTTTTAAAAAAAGTCCATCTCCTATACCGCAAAAAAATATATTAGGTTTTATTAAATCATCTTTTGAAGGCACAAAGGGTGTTTGACTTGGAAAGATGTCGATAAATTCTTCTTTTAAAGATAGAATTTTTTCTTGTAATGGTTTATTGGTAAATTCTAAAGCTTGTAAGTTTTTTTGCAAAAACATTTTATATCCTATGAAATTTAATTATAGAAAATTATATCATTAATTGCATTTTATTTAAAAATCCATCTAAGCAAAAAATTTAACTTTTTTTTATACACTTTTACTAATTTTAATCCTTATAAGGAAAATAATGAAAAATTTAATCATAGTAGAATCACCTGCTAAAGCTAAAACCATAGGTAATTTTCTAGGTAAAGACTATGAAATAATAGCTTCTAAAGGCCACATTAGAGATTTACCTAAAACTAGCTTTGGTATAAAAATAGAAGATGAAAATTTTAAACCAGAATATAGAATTTCAAATGATCATTCAAGTTTAGTAAAAGAACTCAAAGAAAAGGCTAAAAAAGCTAAAACCATCTACCTTGCAACCGATGAGGATCGTGAGGGTGAAGCCATAGCTTATCATATAGCTAAGGCTATTAATAAAGATGAAAATTCCCTACCACGCATAGTTTTTCATGAGATTACTAAAAGCGCTATAGAAAATGCTTTAAAAAACCCAAGATCTTTAAATGTAAATAGCGTCAATGCTCAACAAACTAGACGCTTACTTGATCGTATAGTAGGCTATAAATTAAGTCCTTTACTAAATCAAAAAATCCAAAAAGGCTTAAGTGCAGGGCGTGTGCAAAGTGCGGCTTTAAAAATCATCGTCGATAGGGAAAGAGAAATAAAAGCTTTTATTCCTTTAAAATACTTTAGTATAGATATGATTTTTGAAAAAGACTTGCAAGCTGAATTAGTCGAATTTCAAAATCAAAAGATAGAAAAACTAAGTCTAACTAACGAAGATAGAGCCAAACTCATCTTTGAAGCTTGTAAAAATGCTAACTTTAAAATAAAAGATATAGAAAGTAAAGATAGAAAAATAGCTCCACAAGCACCTTTTATGACCTCAACCCTGCAACAAAGCGCGAGCAATCGCCTAGGTTTTAACCCTAAAAAAACCATGATGATTGCCCAAAAACTTTACGAGGGTGTAAAAACCCATCAAGGTATTATGGGTGTGATTACTTATATGAGAACTGACAGCTTAAACATCGCAAAAGAAGCTTTAGAAGAAGTAAGAAAACTCATCAAAAATGATTTTGGCAAAGAATACTTACCAAGCAAAGCAAATATTTATACCACTAAAAGCAAAGGCGCTCAAGAAGCACACGAAGCCATAAGACCGACTAATCTTAGCTTTACTCCAAAACTTGCAAGTGAATTTTTAGAAAAAGATGAAGCAAGATTATATACTTTAATATATAATCGCTTTTTAGCTTCACAAATGAATCCTGCTATATCTCAAACTCAAAATGTCTATGCAAAATCAAACGAAGCAAGTTTTAAAATAAGCGGTAGAAAAATTTTATTTGATGGGCATTATAAAGTATATGGAGATATGGATAAAGATAAAATTTTACCTAATTTAAAACTAGAAGATATACTAAATATACAAAATATAGAATTAAGCTCACATTTTACCGAGCCACCTTCAAGATATTCTGAAGCTGGGCTTGTTAAAAAGTTAGAAAATCTTGGTATAGGACGCCCTTCTACTTATGCTCCAACCATCTCTTTACTTAGTGCAAGAGAATATGTGCGTATAGATAAAAAGCAAATCATACCTAATGAAATAGCCTTTGTTGTAACAGAAGTTTTAGAACAAAACTTTAGCGATATAGTAGATAGTGATTTTACTTCTAAAATGGAAGATAAACTTGATATCATTGCAGAAGGCAAAATGGACTGGCAAGAAGTTTTAAGAGAGTTTTATTTTCCTTTTATGAGAAAAATTGATGAAGGTAAAAAAAATATAAAAAGCCAAAAAACTTTCACAAAGCTAGATGAAACCTGCCCTGATTGTGGTGGAGAGCTTGCTATAAGAAAAGGAAGATATGGAGAATTTATAGCTTGTTTAAATTTTCCAAAATGTAAATACTCAAGAAATTTAAAACAAGAAACACAAAATGAAGAAAAAAGCGAGAAAAAACTCAATACCATAGGCGTGAAATGCCCAAGCTGTCAAGAAGGCGAGATCGTGGAGCGTTTTTCTAAGCGTGGTAAATTTTATGGATGTAGTGCTTATCCAAAATGCAACTATATAAGCAAATACAAACCAAGTGAAGAAAAATGTAGCAAATGTGGCGAAACTTTGATTATCAAAGAGCTTAAAAAAGGCACATTTTTAGAGTGCTTAAAATGCAAAATCAAAAAGGAAATTTAATGCAAATCATGCTTTGTGCTATATCTAATATAGCAAGTGGAGGGTGCGGGGAAGATTGTAAATACTGCACTCAAAGCGCTCATGTAAAAACTAATATCAACAAATATAAAAGAAAAGATATAGATCAAATTGTTTTAGAAGCTAAAATGGCTAAGAAAAACGAGGCTTTAGGTTTTTGTTTAGTTACAGCAGGTGCTGGACTTGATGATGAAAAACTTGAGTATGTGTGCAAAGTAGCTCATGCGGTGCAAAAAGAAGTAGAAGGACTTTTACTTATAGCTTGCAATGGTATAGCAAATTTAGAACAACTCAAAGAATTAAAAAAAGCAGGAATTTTTTCTTATAATCATAATCTAGAAACTTCTAAAGAATTTTTTCCAAACATATGCTCTACGCATACTTGGGAGCAAAGATTTCAAACTAATCTTTATGCTAAAGAAGCAGGTTTAATGCTTTGCTGTGGCGGAATTTATGGTCTTGGAGAAAGTGAAGCTGATAGAAAAAGTTTTAGAACAAGTTTAAAAGAGCTTGATCCTTTTTCCTCACCTATTAATTTTTTCATACCAAATGAAAATTTAAAGCTCAAGCAAAACTTATTAAATGCTGATGAGGCGTTAAATATCATCAAAGATACTAAAAAAGACTTACCAAATGCACATATCATGGTAGCAGGTGGTAGAGAAGTAGTGCTAAAAGAAAGACAATATGAAATTTTTGACGCAGGAGCTAGTGCTATAGTAGTAGGTGATTATCTTACAACTAAAGGCGAAGAACCTAGCAAAGACATACAAAAACTAAAACAAATGGGATTTAGCTTTGCTAGCTCATGCCATTGATGCTCAAGCTGCTACGGATTTAAAAATTTTATTAGTCGTAGCAGGATGTTTGCTTACATCACCTTATATTGCTAAATTTTTAAAACTCCCACTTTCAGCCACTGAAATTATGCTTGGCTCTTTTATAGGATTTTTAGGTTTTATAGGAGAAAGTGAAAATTTTAAGCTTTTAGCTAATGCAGGATTTTACTATCTTATGTTTATAGCAGGGATGGAAATCAATCTTAAAACCTTTTTAAAAACCGAAAGAAGCTTACTTAATAAAGCTTTTATTTACATCATACTTTTATATGTTTTTAGTATTTTAGCGGTTGAAAGTATAGATATTTCTTATATTTTTGTCATTATCATACCTGTTATGAGTGTGGGTTTGCTCTCAACGCTTTATAGAGACTTTGGGAAAAATTGCGAGTGGCTAAATGTATCCATGGTGGTAGCCACTTTAGCTGAAGTTGTGAGCATAGTTTTGCTTACCATAGCTGCGGCATTTTTGGGAAAAGGTGCTGATCTTTTCTCACTCACTCAAAATTTATTATACCTAGTGGGATTTTTAGCACTTTGTATTTTTGGATTTAAATTTTTAGAAGTACTTTTTTGGTGGTATCCACAACTTAAAACCATACTCATGCCTTGGCAAGATCAAAATGAAAAAGATATAAGATTTTGCATGGCAATTTTCATAGCCATAGTTGCGATTATGATTTATTTTAAACTTGAAGTTGCACTTGGAGCTTTTATAGCGGGTTCATTTATAGCTACTTTTTTTGATCATAAAAAAGACTTAGAGCATAAACTTTCTAGTTTTGGTTATGGCTTTTTAATCCCTATATTTTTCATTTATATAGGTTCAAGCTTTAAACTCCAAATGCTTTTAAACCCTCAAGTTTTAATCATAGCTTTTTCACTAACTATCTTTATGATAGGACTAAGAATACTTTGTGCTATGACTTTTGTAAAAATACTTGGTTTAAAAAATACCTTTTTATTTGGCTTAAGCCATTCTATGCCACTAACCTTACTTATCGCAGTAGCTACGCTTTCTTATCAAACTAATATTATCACTCAAGATATATACTCAGGATTAGTGCTTACTGCTTTACTTGAAGCAATTTTAGCTATTAGTTTAATAAAATTTATCAATAATCTTAGTAGAAAATAACTCTACTAAGTATTTGTTTTCACTTGCTATAATTTTCTTATGAAAAATTTAGACACACTTTTAGAATTAGCCTTAAAAGCAGGCAAGGAAGCCTCTAAGGTATTGTTTGAATATAAAGACAAAAATACCTTATGGTTTAAAGATGATGATTCCCCGGTAGGTTTAGCTGATATAAAATCTAATGAAGCTATTAGTGAAATTTTAGCTTCAAGCGATATAGCTATATGCTCTGAAGAAAATATACTTTCTTATGAAGAAAGAAAAAATTTAGAGTATTTTTGGCTAATAGATCCTCTTGATGGCACTAAATCTTATGCTAAAAAAGATAAAGAATATTGTGTTTTAATCGCATTAATCCATAAAAACACTCCTGTGCTTTCGCTTATAGGCGATGTGGAAAATAATGCATTTTATTATGCACATACCCATACTAAAGTTTATAAAAATAATGAAATTTTAAATCTTAGTTTAGAGCAATACAAAAAGGTTAAAAATATAGCCCTTTACTCTAAAAACCATGATAATAATGAAGATTTTTTTATTCAAAATCATCTTGAAGGCATTAAGGTTTCATCTGCTTTAAAGTTTGTATATTTACTTGAAGCAAAAGCTGGAATTTACCCACGTTTTGGTGGCCCAAAAGCTTGGGATATAGCTGCAGGAGATTTTTTAGTCAAACAAAATGGTGGAATTTTATACGATTTTGATAAAAAGGCCTTAAACTACAATAGTCCTGATTTTAAACTTCCAAGTTTTATAGCTTTTGCTAAGAATGAATTTAAATTAAAAGGTTTTTAGTGAGATTTTTTTTGGTGTTTTTGTGTTTTTTAAGTGCTATTTATGCCAATTCTTTTGCAAATAAAAAAATCATCAAATTACAAAATAATGATGATTTTAATATCATCAATCTTGATCAAGATATAAATTATGATAAACTCTCACACATTAGCACCTTAGCTTTAGTGCCAAGCTATGAAAAAGAATATAATTTTTATTTTTCAAATTTAAAAATCGATGCTAAAAGTATGGCAAAAGACACACTAAAAGCATTAAGTGCTATTTTAAATGAGCAAAATAATTTTGCCTTACTTAATCAAAAAGAAAATCAAACTTATATCAATAGCCAAAATATCTTACAAACAAATAAAAATTTCATCAATGCAAGTGAGTTTTTAGAATTTAATCGTTTCAAAAAGGCTGATTTTATTATTTTGCTAGATTTAAAAAGCATTCAAGCAAGCCAACAAAATTTCTTGCTTTTTTCCAATTTTGAAGTCAAAGCCGACATAGAATACAAACTTTTTAATGCCAAAACAAAAAAACTAAAAGATCATAAAATCCTTACTATCAATACTCAATTTAGCACAAATGATAAAAATAAATCTTATCAAGAATTAGTCCATGAAATAGCTAAAATTGTTTATGAAGATATTAAAAATACTATATAATTACCACTTCTTCTTCTAAAACAATCCCAAATTCTTCAAAAACTCTTTTTTTAGCAAGCTCTATCAAAAATAAAGCATCATCAAAACTAGCATGTTTTTTATTGATTAAAAAATTTGCATGTTCATTGCTAAACATCGCATCATTTTTGCTAAAACCTTTAAGATTAACTGCTTCTATCAACCTTCCTGCATGATCGTTTTTGGGATTTTTAAAAATAGAGCCAAAGCTAGCACCTTTGGGTTGATTTTTTCTTGCATTTTTTAAAAGCTCATCTTTAACTGGGTCAAATCC
Source organism: Campylobacter sp. CNRCH_2014_2849 (assembly GCF_025772845.1). Classification (NCBI taxonomy): domain Bacteria; kingdom Pseudomonadati; phylum Campylobacterota; class Epsilonproteobacteria; order Campylobacterales; family Campylobacteraceae; genus Campylobacter; species Campylobacter sp. CNRCH_2014_2849. The sequence goes on from NZ_JAKMSW010000013.1 coordinate 8,610, forward strand.
ATATTCTAAAAAAAACTTCGCGCTAAACATCACTTCTTTAATAGGATTAAACCTATAAGCAAAAGCAATATTTTGTTTTAAAATTTCTTGATTAAAAGTGCAAATACTAATTAAATTTTTGCTAATATCCTCATCTTTTAATCCTGCATTCATTTTTAAAATACCGCCCAAAGTCCCTGGGATATTTCTTAAAAACTCAAAGCCTTTTAAGTTATTTTCTTTAGCAAAATGATATATTTTAAAAGATTTCACGCTAGAGCCTATCTCTAAAAACATACCTTTTTCATTTTGCTCTAAAATTTTAATATAATCAAAACTTTTCCCTAAAATTCCAAGTTTTTTGGGTTTTGGAGAGATTAAAAGATTATTTGCCCCACCTATTAAAAAACCATCAAATTCGCAAGGTTCTTCAAGTATTTGCACTTCAAAGCTCTCACCTATACGCACAGAAGAATATTTAGAAAAATCAATAATCATCTAATAAAGCTTGGAATTTGATTTAAAATATTAGTTGTAAAATCAATCATAGAACTTATCATCCAAGGCATTAAAAATACTATTACCACAACAACAAGTAAAATTTTTGGCACAAAAGAAAGCGTGGCTTCGTTAATTTGCGTTACAGCTTGAAAAATACTTATAATAAGCCCTGCAATAAGCCCTGCTAAAAGCATAGGTAAAGAAAGCATAAGTGTGATTTTAAAAGTTTGTACACCCAAGGCTACTAAAGTACTTTCCATATTTTCTCCTTAAAAATTTAAATTCTATCAAGAATTTCTAAATTCTTCATACTCACTAGGGATAAGATGATCTTTACTTTTTATTAACTTCTCATAAAATCCATGATTATATCCAAGCTCAAAAAGCTTATCTATGGCATTGTATTGTTTATCATTCATATTAATAGAGTTTTTATTTGCATATAAATTTAAATACACATCAAGTTTTTGTGCATCAACGCGTATTAAATTACGCTCTAAAAGCATGGAGGCTAAGATTTTTCTATTATGATCGGCTACTTCTACTGCTTTAATCAAATCTTTTTCAACCGCTATTGCATCACTAAGCGGTAAAGATCTTCTAAGGGCCATACCACCTAAAGGTAAAGGTAAATCATTTTTTGCTAATTCTTGCCAAATATCCCAAAGTTCAGCCTCAACACACAAACTAGAATCAAATTCTAAAATGCTCTCATGTATAAGCACTCCCACATCAACTTCATCTTCTAAAACAGCCTTTTCAATCTCTAAAAAATTCTTATAAATTATTCTAGCTTGTGGATATTTTATGCGAAAGATTAAAGCATTAGTAGTGTGTGCTCCACTTAAAGCAACTTTAAAATTTGGCTTTAATTTTTTATCTTTTTTCTTAATAAGCTTTGGCCCATAACCCTCACCAAAACTCACCGCAGTTTTTAACAAAGCATATTCGCTAGCTATTAAAGGATAAAGCGCAAAAGATATCGCACTAACATCGTATATATTTTCTAATGCAAGCTCATTTAAAGTTTGTATATCCAAGGCTGTATTTTCATATTCATAAGCATTTCCAACCCAACCAAATTTAATCGCCATATACATAAAAATATCATCAGCATCAGGAGAGTGCGCTACGCTAATTTTTTTATTCATTTTTTTCCTTGAAAAATTTAAAAAAGTATTTTAGCAAAATTCAAAATAAAAACTTATATTAAATTTCTTTTTGATACAATTTTAAACATATTATAAAAGGATTAACAAGCATGGATGATAATAAAAGAAAATCACTTGATGCAGCCTTAAAAAGTCTTGATAAAACCTTTGGAAAAGGTACTATTTTAAGACTTGGCGATAAAGAAGTTGAAAAAATTGATTCTATTCCTACAGGTTCTGTTGGACTTGATTTAGCTTTAGGAATTGGTGGGGTTCCAAAAGGAAGAATTATAGAAATTTATGGACCTGAAAGTTCAGGTAAAACTACACTTACCTTACACATCATAGCAGAATGTCAAAAAAAAGGTGGAGTTTGTGCATTTATTGATGCTGAACACGCTCTTGATGTAAGATATGCAAAAAATTTAGGTGTTGATACAGAAAATCTTTACATCTCTCAACCAGATTTTGGAGAACAAGCCTTAGAAATCGTTGAAACTATAGCAAGAAGCGGAGCCATTGATCTAATAGTGGTAGATAGCGTTGCTGCACTTACCCCAAAAGCAGAAATCGAAGGTGATATGGGGGATCAACATGTAGGTCTTCAAGCAAGATTAATGAGTCAAGCTTTAAGAAAATTAACCGGTATCGTTCATAAAATGAACACTACTGTAATTTTCATCAATCAAATTCGTATGAAAATAGGCATGATGGGCTATGGCACTCCTGAAACAACTACCGGCGGAAATGCTTTAAAATTTTATGCTTCAGTGCGTTTAGATGTAAGAAAAACAGCCACCTTAAAACAAAATGATGAGCCTATTGGAAACCGTGTTAAAGTAAAAGTGGCTAAAAACAAAGTAGCCCCTCCTTTTAAACAAGCTGAATTTGATGTGATGTTTGGTGAGGGTGTAAGTCGTGAAGGCGAGCTAATAGATTATGGTGTAAAACTTGATATTATTGATAAAAGTGGTGCATGGTTTTCTTACAAGGCTTCTAAACTTGGTCAAGGTAGAGAAAATGCTAAAGCCTTTTTAAAAGAAAATCCAGCTATTGCAGATGAAATTACTCAAGCTATACAAAACTCAATCGGTATAGATAGTATGATTTTGGGCGCAAAAGAAGACGATGAAGGAGAAGAATAATGTTGATTATTGAAGATTTAAGAGCTTTTGAAGTTTTAGATAGTAGAGGTAATCCTACCATTAAAGCTGAAATCATGCTAAGCGATGGCAGTGTGGGCAGTGCTATCGTTCCAAGTGGTGCAAGCACAGGAAAAAAAGAAGCTTTAGAATTAAGAGACAATGATGAGAGATTTGGCGGAAAAGGTGTTTTAAAAGCGATTGAAAATATCAATGGCACCATAGCTGAAAATATTATAGGGCTTGATGCTTTTAATCAAACCCAACTAGATAATACTCTTTTAGAGCTTGATGGCACAAAAAACTACTCTAATCTAGGAGCAAATGCAACTTTAGGAATTTCTATGGCAACAGCACGCGCTGCTGCTAATGCGCTAGGCGTACCTTTATATCGTTACTTAGGTGGAGCAAATGCAAGTGTATTACCTGTGCCAATGTGTAATATCATCAACGGTGGTGCACATGCAAACAATAGCGTAGATTTTCAAGAATTTATGATTATGCCTTTTGGTTTTTCAAGCTTTAAAGAAGGGCTAAGATCAGTTTGTGAAATTTATGCAGTATTGAAAAAAGAATTAGCTAATCTAGGTCACTCTACTGCCTTAGGCGATGAGGGCGGTTTTGCACCAAATTTAGCAAACAACACTGAACCTCTTGATCTTTTAATGACTTGTATTAAAAAAGCAGGCTATGAAAATAAAATCAAACTAGCACTAGATGTAGCAAGTAGTGAGCTTTATAAAGATGGTAAATACCATTTAGAGGGTAAAGTTTTCTCAAGTGAAGACTTGATTGCTCGCTATGAAGAATTATGTGCTAAATATCCTATTTTTAGCATTGAAGATGGTTTGGCTGAAGATGATTATGAAGGTTGGATTAAACTCACTCAAAAGCTTGGCAATAAAATTCAACTTGTGGGTGATGATTTGTTTGTAACTAATGAAGATATTTTAAGAGAAGGTATCATGAAAAATATGGCAAATGCTGTATTGATTAAGCCTAATCAAATCGGAACAATCACTCAAACTATGAGAACAGTAAGACTAGCTCATAGAAATAATTACAGATGTATTATGAGTCATAGAAGCGGGGAAAGCGAAGATGCTTTTATAGCTGATTTTGCAGTAGCGCTTAATACAGGACAAATCAAAACAGGAGCTCTAGCAAGAGGTGAAAGAACAGCTAAATATAATCGTTTGTTAGAAATCGAACTTGATAATGATGAGTATTTAGGAGATAAACTCTGAGTGATTTATTAAAAGAGTATGATGAGCATTCTAAAAAGAAGGAGGCTCGTCATCATCTAATAAAAACTATTGCATTATCATTTGTAGCTATTATTGTTGCTATGTATTTTGGTAATATGTTTTTTGGCAAATCCTCTTTAGATGTTTTATTATCGCTTAAAGAGGAGCAAAAAATTTTAGAGAAAAACATAGTAACCTTAAAAGCTAAAAATGCTCAAGCTCAAAAAGAATACTTACAGCTTTTAAGACTTAAAGGAGAAAATTCGCATGAGAATTAAATTTTTTTTACTATTTTTATTATCCTGTGTATTTTTAAATGCAAAAGATAATCCTTTTGACAATAACTCAGAACAACAAAACACCGAGTTTGTAAAACTTAGTCCTTTTCAAAGACAGGATTTTACTTTTAATTCTGATGCAAGAATTTTAAAAAATATTACTATTACTTATATTAATCTTGATGGCTCTGAAGAGCAAACTACTCTAGATATATACAAAAGTATCAATTGGCATGATACTTACTCATTTATAAAAGCCAAAAGTCCAAATGCCACACCTATACTTGATGTTTCTGTTACTGTGCCACAAGAACAAGGGGTAAAAAACACTAAAACAGAAGAAAACAATACCACTTTAAACATTGAAACACCAATTTTTAGTGGAAATATTTATAATTTTATTTCTATTAGCTTTTATAACAATAAGATTAATATCAAAACCGAAGATAGAATGCTAAGACATTTATCTATAGGAGATCCAACTAAAATCATTATAGATTTTGCTAAAAAGCAAAATTTCAATACAAAAACTTTACAAGTTAATACTGCTCATGTTAGAAAAGTTGTATTTGGATCACATAAAGGATATTATCGTTTAGTAATTTATCTTGATGGAAAATATAGTTATAAATACTCTCAAGGTGAAAATTTACATACCTTTAACTATCGCTAAGAGTTTTTAAAAACTCTTAAGCAAATCTGTGATCATAAATAATCATTTGAAATCTTTGAGCTATCATTTTAGCTCTTTCTATAATAATACTTCTTGGTTCATCTTCAAAAACTTCTTGCAAACTCTCATCAAACAGATTAAGCCAAACATCAAAAAAATCTCTTGGAAATGAAGGTAGTTCATGATGAACTCTCAAAGGAGAACCGCTATAACTTGGATCACCTAAAAACATCCCTGCCCAAAAACTTGCTATTTTTTCTTTGTGTTTTTTCCAGCTCTCATCATCTATACCAATTTTTTCATTAAAAATAGGCCCTAAATCCTTATCTGTTCTAACTTTTGCATAAAAAACATCCATAAGTTTTTTTATACCATCATGATTAATAGTATCAAATTTCATGTTTTTCCTTCAAAATAATTTTGGATAATTGTATTGAATTTATAAAGCAAAAATATAAACAAAAGTCAATTTTTAGTATAATCATAAAAAACAAATTTAAAGAAAAAATATGACTTATACTATTTTACCACCCAATCAATTCTTGGATAATTATATTTTAAATATACAATTACACCAATTAGCAAATATTTCTAAAAATGCTTATAAATTTTGGAAAAATGTTCAGGCAGCACGCTATCAAGGTACAAGAGTGGTATTTTTACATAAAAAAAGTATTTTACAAAAACACCAACATCTTATACAAAAATGTGAAAATCTAAGTGGCTTTGTATTAGCAAGTGCCTTTTGCTCATTTACTACTTTAGCTCCATCACATTTGGTAGAAAAAAACAATTCTCAAATTTATAAAATCTTAGATATAAAAGAAGTTTGTGGGGTTAAATTTGTAAATTTAAAGGCATTTTACGATTTTTTAAATTTAGATTATAGTTATAATATTTATATCGAAAAATGCCATTTTTTCAGTCCTACTCCTTTGGAAAAACGCATTAAAATCACTGAGAGTATGTGCGTTGGGTATTACTAAGATATTTAAATATCAAAGCACAAGCAAGCGAAATTATAGCCATAGCAAACATATAAAATCCTAAAGAAAAACGAGCAATATTTTCTAAATTTCCCAAAGCAATAGTGTGTAAAAATAAAGCAAGTTGCGGAGTAAACCCACCAGCTATTGCATAAGCTATATTATAAGAAAAACTAAGCCCTGAAAATTTAATCTTAGCATCAAATACCTCACTCATCATCAAAGGACAAAAATTCATCACTCCGGTAAAAAAGCAAGCGCTTAAATAGTACACACTCACTAAATTAAAATCAGGTGTTTTAGCATAAAGAGCGTTAAAATAAAATAAACAAGTTAAGAAAAATCCTAGCGAAAAAATCATACAAGCTTTTACTATACCTATTTTATCAGCCAAAATTCCACTTAATATACAACCAATTACAAGCAAAACTATACCAAACATTTGTATGTAAGTTTGAACGCTTGCATCAATATTTAACATTTTTGCCATAAAAGAAGGTATAGTTAAAATCATCACAACAATACAAGCCGTCAAAACCCAAGTTATCAACATAGAAAGTACAACGCCCAGCTTAGCTTTTCTAAATACTTCTTTTAAAGGGAATTTTTCTAAAGCCTTATCTTTTTTCATTTGTTCAAAAACAGGTGTTTCTTGTAAAAATTTACGCAAATAAGCAGAAATAATCCCAAAAATTCCTCCTAAGAAAAATGGAATTCTCCAGGCCCATTCATAAAGTTCTTCTTGTGTAAAAAGCTTATTCATCATTAAAAATACAAAACTTCCAAGCAAAATTCCACCTACTACAGAAGCTGTTAAAAATCCAAGATAAGTGCGTTTTTGTCCATTTGGAGCATGCTCAAAAACAAAAACCCAAGCACCAGGTAATTCCCCACCTATAGCTATACCTTGACAAATCCTTACAAATATTAAAAATACTATACATAAATATCCTATGCTTTCATAAGTAGGTATAAAAGCAAGCATAAAAGTTGGCACAACCATCAGTAAAATACTAAGCATAAACATTTTTTTACGACCAAATTTATCGCCAAAATGTGCCATGATTATACCACCAAGTGGTCTAGCTAAATATCCTGCGGCAAAAATTCCATAAGTATTAAACATTTTCCAAAATGGACTTAAATCTTCAGGAAAAAAATTTTTAGAAATATAACTTGCAAAAAATACAAAAATGATAAAATCGTAAAATTCTAAAGTCCCTCCCAAAGAAGAAAGACTCAAAACTTTTATGTCTTTTTTAGTAAGATTTTTACCCACGATTAATCCATCTCATAAGTATCATCATCACTATAATCATCATCGTATTCATAATCATCATCATCATAATTATATGATCTTTGATTATTTGCATAAGTATCATCATCTGCTTCATCATACATTTCATCATCATAATTTTCAAATTCTTCATCATCATAAGCCATTGCAAATCCTTTAAAATTTTTTAGTAGTATTTTAATATAAAAATATACATTTTGGTATAATTTTTCAAACTTTACTTAAGGAAAAATATGAATTTAACGCATTTAGATGAAAAAAATCACCCCAAAATGGTAGATGTAAGTCAAAAAGATATTACCCAAAGAGAAGCTTGTGCAAGCGGTAAAATATACATGAGTAAAGAAGCATTTGAAGCTATCATTGAAAACAAAGCTAAAAAAGGGCCTGTTTTACAAACTGCCATCACAGCAGCCATAATGGGAGCTAAACAAACTTCAAATCTTATCCCAATGTGTCATCCTTTAATGATCTCAAAAGTACAAACCCATATAGAAGAAAACAAAGAAGAATGTTCTTTTCAACTCTTTGTAACCGTAAAATGCGAAGGAAAAACAGGGGTTGAAATGGAAAGCTTAACAGCTGTTAGTATTGGGCTTTTAACTATTTATGATATGGTTAAAGCTATTGATAAAAGTATGCAAATTACTGATATAGTTTTAGAAAGCAAAGAAGGAGGAAAAAGTGGTAAATATCTGCGATCTTAAAAAAGAACCTATTATAAACTACCCTACTTTTTGGGATTATAAAGTCGTTTTTGAAGCTGAAGTTGATGCTTTAGAAATTTTCACCCAAATACTCAATGAAAGAGAATTTAAATATAAAATCTCAAATACTAGCAAACAAGGAACATATAAAAGTTATCTTTTAAGTGTTTATGTCGATAGTAAAGATGATCGTTTAAATATTTTTAATCAATTAAAAAGTAAAGCGAAATTTGTATTATAAAAAAGGAAAAATATGAAAAATTTAGCCATAATTTTTGAAAATTCTCTCTTAGCTTGTGAAAAAAATGAAATTCCAAACTTAATTAGTGAGCTTGTTTTTAATCTAAGTTATAAAAAAATTAGTTTTGAAAATACTAGCAATGAAGAGCTTTTTGCTATCTTTTCTAAAGTATTAGAAAAACTTGGACTTATAAATGAAGAAAATATTTCCAAAATAATCCAAGGTATTATTAAAGCTAGAGTTGAAGAAGATAAAAAAGCATTTTTTGTTTATATTAACGAATATGGCAAATTAAAAGTAAAAATAGAAGAACAAAAAAACACCATTAAACACAAAATTTGCGATAACTTTTTTGATTTAGAAAAGACTTTAAAAGATTTAAATTTAAATGAATTTAATATAAGTATCAATGATGCAATGCTTTATGATATAGAAATACTAGGCCTTTTAAAAGAAACTGCCGAGAGTGCTTTTATCACAACTTTAGAAAAAGGTGAAAACATAGAACTTACATCTTGTGAAATTGCTAAAAACCTTGTATTTAATGCAATTTGTGAAGGAAGCTTTGAAAAAGAAAGAATTTTAAAAATATCCCAAGTAGTTTTAAATGCTGCTTTTGAACTTGCTAACGAATCAAAGGCTTTTGCTTATGATTTATGTATAGGAAGTATTTATGGGACACAAGAAGGAATTTCTTTGGCGATTGAAAAATTTAAATCAAGCTTTGCATATAGCGCTTTAGAACATGATTTAAAAAATAAAGAAAAAGAGCTTATAGACATAGAGCAAGAATTTATCCAAATGCTTAAAAAAATATCATTAGAATTTAATAATCCCGTAAAAGATATACTTAAAGATTTATTAGAAAATAAATTTGACACTTTATTTGCCAAATTTAAACGCTTAATACAAGAAAACAGAGAGCAAATTCTTATCAAAATTAATGAAATTAAACAAAATCCAAAAATTGATGATTTTAGCAAGCTAGCACAAAGCAAACTCAATATCTTAGCTAAAGAGTTAAATGAACTCGAAAAACTCGCAAGCCATAAATATAAAAATTTAGATAAAAACAATGCAAAAGAATTGGGAGTGAGATTGTGGGAAAAAGCAAAAAAATTAATTAAAAAAAATATTAATTGATAATTAATTTTTAAAAATTAAAATTACAAAAATAAAATACGGAGGAAATTATGTTTAACACTTTGAAAGTTAAATTGTCTTTAATGGCAAATTTTTTCACTGCGCTAAGTTTGATTATTTTAGGTGTGTTAAGTTTTTACTTTACCAAAACATACCTTTATGATAATGAGCTAAAAAGGCAAAATGATATTTTACAAGTTGCTCGAACTTCTTTAGAAACATTTCGAAAGCACAATAGTGATTTAATTTTAAATTTGGAAAAAACAATTTTGGAATTTCCATATGAAAAATTAAATTCCGAACAAGCTTTGATAGATAATGTTGGCTCTATTTTAAAATCATATAGAAAAGCTTCTGGAGTTTTATCTGCTTTTATAAGTTTAGATAATGGAGAAAATCTTGTAAGTAATGATACTAGTGATAAAAATAATAAAAATATCGAAATTTATGGACAAAATATCAACTATGATGCTAGAACTAGACCATGGTATATTGGAGCCAAAGAAAATAAAGATATTTTCATCACTTCTCCTTATATTGATAAAGCAACAAATCAATATGTAATAACATATACTAAATCTATATATAAAAATGGTAATTTTGTAGGAATTATTGGGGTTGATATTCCAGTAAAAGAGCTTCAAGAAAATTTTGAAAATATGCCTGGTAATAGCTTTTTATTTGATGAAAATGGAAAGATATTTGTTGCTAAAAACAAACAGTTATTAGATCCATCGGTAGATCATGGACCGGTATTAAATGCACACAAACAAAATGGTAATTATTCTTTCTTTGAATATGGATTAAAAGGAAAAGAAAGGCTAGGTATATGTGCTAAAATATCTTCTTACCTTGTTTGTAGCACCGAAAGTGCTGATGTTATAAATGAGCCTATTTTCAAAACAGCAACAATACAAACAATTGTTGTAAGTATCATGGTTGCCTTAAGTGTTATCATACTCTACTTCATCATCTCTTATTATCTATCCCCTTTGCAAGCAATCCAAAAAGGTATCAATTCTTTCTTT
>NZ_JAKMSW010000014.1:0-18457 GCF_025772845.1 Campylobacter sp. CNRCH_2014_2849
GAAGTCAAAGAAAGAATTGATACCTTTTTGGATTGCTTGTAAAGGGGATAGATAATAAGAGATGATGAAGTAGAGTAAAATGATACTAGCTATACTTGTAAAAATAACAATAGTAGTTTGAATATAAGCTATTTTTAAAGCAGGAGCTTCAATAACTTCTATATTTTCGCCCGCACAAGTTGTATAACCATCAACATTAACACAAATACCAAATCTATTGTTACCATTTTGTGTGGTATAGCTGAAAATATTATAATCACCAGCTTTTTCATAAGCTTTAGCAACTGTTATAATATCTGGATTTTGCTTATCGCTAACTAATGATTTGTCAGTTGAGGCAAATACAGTATAAGCTTGGTCAAATACAAAGGTTCTTCCTGGTAGTTCGCTAAATTCGTTTTGTAGATCTTTTACCAAAACATCAATAGCTAGTATACCTATAAATTTACCATCTTTGATTAATGGCATAGAGTAGGTAAAACATGGTAAACCAGTTGTTGCATCAATATAAGATGCGGTAATGTATAAGCCATTTTTCTTTCTAGCTTCTATATAAAATTCTCTTGTAGTAGCATCGTAATTATCTGCTTTTCCGTAAATTCCATAATCTAAGCCTTTGCTATCGCTATCTGGATCACTTACTATTAACTCACCGCTTGGCTGAGCTATATAAACAGCTAAATAACTATTCATATCTCTAACTGTTTTTAGTAAATTACCTGTATTATCCATAAGTTTTTCTTGAGTGTTAAGTTCGCTATATGGAAGCTTTAAGATGGCTTGAGAAAGTTTTTCCAAAGAATGCACATTGAGCTTTTTGAAATCTCTCATTGATTTTTCTGCAGTTCTTACATAATTAGTTTCAGCTTTTACTACCTCATAATTTAAGGCTTTTTTTGTAAAAATAAAACTAACAACGCCAAGTATTATAAGACATACTATAGCTATAATGTTTGCTATTAATGAAATTTTTAATTTGATACTTTTCATTAATTAAACTCCTTTGATGTTATGGTGAATTTTAAATGAGTTTATTATATCATTAAAAATTAAAAAAGAAACAAATATTATTTAAACGATAAATTTTTATAAAGAGTATTTAAGAGCCCAAAACATGCTTTTGAAAGTATAGTGTAAGTCTCATCAAAATTCCCACTATACCAAGGATCAGGCACTTCGTCATATCCTAATTCTAAGGCAAAAGAAGTGATTTTATGAATTTTATGTTTTGCATTTGGAAAATTTTTAACTATATCATTATAATTAGAATTATCCATTACGATAATTAAATCATTATCCTCGCACATTTTTAAATTTAGTTTTTTACTGCAAAATGGCTTAGAATTTATATTTTTGTTATCTAATAAAGCTTTAGTTTTATAATGCATATCCTCCCCATCGTGGTAACCTGAAGTACCTGCACTAGAAATAATAAATTCATTATTTAAATTTGCTTTTGTTAAAAGATCCTTCATAATAAATTCGGCCATGGGAGAACGACAAATATTACCTAAACAAACAAAAATAATTTTAGTCATATTTTTCCTTTTATTTTTGTGTAGTTTTTTCAAAATTATAGCAGTATTTCAAAATATTTTTAAAGATTAATTAAAACTAAGATATAATTTTTCATTAATGGGGAGCTTTTGCTGAGAGGAAGTATAACTTCGACCCTTGAGAAGTTTGGTAATGCAAACTTTGAATTCTTGCAAAAACTTTCCTTTTTTATAAAAAAAGGATAAAAATGATACAAGCAAAAACAAAAACTAAAATTCCTATCTTAACTATAGCAGGAAGTGATTGTAGTGGTGGAGCTGGCATACAAGCTGATTTAAAAACTTTTAGCGCTCATAATTTATTTGGTATGAGTGTAGTTTTAAGCGTTGTGGCTGAAAATACTGCAAGAGTGATTTCTTGTTTTGATATACCCACTAAGATAATAGATGAGCAAATGCTAGCAGTTTATGAAGACATAGAGCCAGCTGCTGTGAAAATTGGAATGCTGGGTTCAAAGGAAATCATAATTTGTGTAAAAGAAAATTTATTGCGCTTTAAAGCTAAAAATGTAGTGATTGATCCTGTGATGTTTGCAAAAAATGGCTATGCTTTAATGCCTTTAGAAAATTGTCAGTTTTTTAAAGATGAAATTTTATCTTTAGCTGATGTACTTACTCCAAATATTCCCGAGGCTGAGTTTTTGTGTGATTTTAAAATACTTAATGAGGAGGATATGAAAAAAGCCGCTATAAAACTTCACAAAGAAGGTGCAAAAAGTGTTTTGATTAAAGGTGGACATAGTAAATATAACACCAATGATGTTTTTTATGATGGAAAGGAATTTAGTATTTTTAAAGCAGAAAAAATTAATACAAAAAATACACACGGCACAGGTTGTACATTAAGTTCAGCTATAGCTAGTAATCTTGCCTTAGGTAAAGAAAAACGTGAAGCTATAAAACTTGCTAAAGATTATGTGTATGGAGCTATATTAAATTCTTTAGCACTTGGAAAAGGTTGTGGCCCGACTAATCATTTTTTTCAATATGACAAGGAGTAAAAATGATTATTAAAGCAGTAAGAGAAAAAAATCCTTTGATTCATCATATTACTAATTATGTTACAGCTAATGATTGTGCAAATATAACTATAGCAATGGGAGCAAGTGCTGCTATGGCTGATTTTTATGAAGAGCAAGCTGATTTTGCTAGAATAAGTTCAGCCTTAGTATTAAACACAGGTACGATTAATCAACTTATAGCAAATTCTATGTTAAAAGCAACTAAAGAATATACTTTATTAAATAAACCTATAATTTTTGATCCTGTTGCTTTGGGTGTGAGTAAGGCAAGAGATGGGATTAATTTTGAATTACTTAATCTAAAAGGTATTAGTATTGTTAAGGCAAATGCATCTGAAATGGCTAGTGTTATAGGTTTAGATGGTAAAGCAAGAGGGGTTGATAGTACTTTTGTAATCGATAATGAGTTTTTAGAAAAAGCTAAAGAATACTCTTATAAAACTAAGCGTGTTTTAGCTATAACTGGAAAAATTGATTATATTATAAATCAAGAGCGTATTGCTAAAATTTATAATGGCTCAATCATGGCTACTAAGATAACTGGAGCAGGTTGTATGTGTGCTTCTTTGTGTGGAGTTTTTGCAGGAGCGTTAGAAGATAAATTTCAGGCTAGTTTATATGCTTTGCTTAGTTTTGGCATAGCTAGCGAAATCGCTCAAGAGCTTTCTAGTGGAAGTGGTAGTTTTAGAGTGAATTTAATCGATGCTTTAAATAATTTAGATGATGAAGAAATTAAAAAAAGAGCCAAATATGAAATCATTTAAAATTTATCTTGCCGCAAGCAAGGGTGAAAAAAGCGAAAGCGAGTTTTTAAATATTTTAGAAGCTTCTTTGAAAGCTAAGATTGATATTTTACAACTTAGAGAGAAAAATCTTAGTACTTTAGAATTTTATAATCTTGCTTTAAAAGTTAAAGCTTTGTGTGAAAAATACAACACACCTTTTGTGATAAATGATAGAATCGATATAGCCATGGCTGTGAATGCAAATGGAGTGCATATAGGACAAAAGGATATGCCTTTAAAAAAAGCAAGGGAACTTTTAGGCGAAGAAAAAATCATAGGGCTTACGATCAATCATAAAAATGATCTTATTAATACTCAAGGTGCTACTTATCTTGGAGTGGGGGCTGTTTTTACTACGCCTAGCAAGCAAGATTGTGTTGTGCTTGGCATAGATGGATTAAAAGAAATTGCTAGTTTAGTTTCTTTACCTATTGTGGCTATAGGTGGGATAGATGAAGTTAATTTAAATTTGCTTAAAGATTGTAATATACAAGGTATAGCTGTGGTTAGAGCGATAATGCAAGCAAATGATCCTTATATAGCAACTTTAAATTTAAGATCAAATTTTGATAAAACTTTTATAGGAAAATAATGATTTATTTTATAGGGGATAAAGAATTTGATGGTGTTAAGACTATAAGATTAAATGAAATTAAATTTCTTGATTTTGAAGTTAATTTAAAGGAATTTGATTGTTTAATCATTAGCTCCAAGAATGCATTAAAAGCATTAATGTCAAGTAAAAACAAAATTGATTTTAATATTAAACTTTATGCTGTGGGAGAAAAAAGTGCTGATTTTGCAAAAGAGCTTGGCTTTAAAAATGTCAAATATCCTAGCAAGGCTTATGGTAAAAATTTAGCTAGTGAGTTTTTATTTGAGTTTAAAAATAAAAAATGTCTTTATTTAAGAGCGAAGAAAATTAGTTCAGGTCTTGATGAGTATTTGCTGAAAGAAAATATCCTTTTAAAACAATTAATCGTTTATGAAAATATAGCCATAGAGCCTAAAAAAGATGAGTTAAAAATACATCATCCAAGTGTTTTTATCTTTAGCGCTCCTTCAAGCATAGAGCAATTTTTGAAATTTTTTGCATTAGAAAAAGAAGATAAAGTTGTAGTTATAGGTCAAAGTACAGCTTTAAAACTTCGTAATTTTAAAAATTTATATATATGTAAAGAACAAGATCTAAACTCTTGTTTAAAATTAGCTAAGAGTTTAGATTTTTAAAAGTTTTATATAATAAAAATGAGGCAATAAAAATCATACAAATATCACCCACTAAAGTGGCTAGCCAAACTCCATTTACTCCTAAAAATTGTGTTAGTATAAACAAGGATAAAAATGGGAAAATAAGACTTTGGGAAATAGAAATTCCTAAAGAAAGTAAGGGTTTATCAAGTGCTGTGAAAAATGAAGCGCAGAGTTTTCCAAACCAAGAAAATAAAAAAGAAAAAGAAAAAAATATTAAGGCATTTTGTGCTATATGGATAAAATCTTGGTTGTTATCTTTGTTAAAAACACTTACTATAAGGTTATTGAAAAAATAAACAAATAAAAACACTATTGTACTTACACCCCAAGAAGCAAAAAACATTCTTTTAAAAATAGCTTGAATTCTTGCAATATTTTTGTGTCCATAATTATAACTTAATGCAGGTTGCATAGCATCACACATGGCCAAAACTAGCATGAAAACAAAAGTACTAAGATATAAAATCACAGAAAATGCTGCAACAGCTGTACTTCCAGAAAGTTTAAGCAAGAAAGCATTAGCTAAGATGGTATAAAAAGAGCTAGAAATATTAGAAAAAAATTCAGATGAGCCATTATAAAGTATATTTTTTAGTATTTGTAATTTGATTATCGGTTTTTTAAATTTTAAAGTTAAATCTTTAAAAATAAAAGGTAGTATCCCTAAAACGCTTCCTAAAAACATACCTATACAAGTTGCTAAAGCTGCCGAAAAAAGCCCCCAATCAAAAACTACTATAAAAAGCCAATCAAGAAAAATATTACTCAAAGCAGTAATGATATTAACTATCATGCTATAAAAAGTTTTTCCACAAATCCTAAGATAATTATCCATAGCAAAAGCTAGCATAATAAAGGGAGCAAAAGTGGCAAAAATTTGCATATATTCAGTAGATAAACTTTGAATATTCTCATCAGCTCCCATAAAAGCACTTAATGTTTTTGCTAGAAAAAATCCTAAAATTCCCATTAAACAAGAAATTGCAAAAATAAGAACTATACAAAAAGAAAAAATAGCTCTTGCTTTTTCAACTTTTCCTTTACCTAGATTAATTGCTATTTGCACTGATGAGCCTATGGCTATCATATCAGCTAGAGCAAAACTTATCATGATAAAAGGCATCATTAAATTCATAGCAGCAAGTGCATTTGAACCCAAATATCTTCCAACAAAAATTCCATCAATAATCACATAAAGATAAATAAAAGCCATGCTAGCCATGTTTGGCAAAGCACATTTTATAAATAGTTTGGTAGGATTTAATGTAGTGTAAAAATTATGTATTGACATAGCTTTCCTTATTAAAAATTATTTTATTTAAAATTTTATAGATAAAATAAATTTAATAAAGAGATTCTATACCTTCTATAATATCTTTAAAATATGGATCGACAATGATAATGAAAAAATCTTTGAAAAACATTTATATCACCCAAATTTTAAAAATACAATAAATATTTGGCATTATATTTAAGCTGTAATTATAAATTTCTTAATGTAAATTTTAATTTTTTTTAGACGATTTTTATAAACCCACAAAAAAGGAGCAAGGATGCAAATAAATTCGTATTCACGCGTGGCAGTAGAGTCGCAAGTTAGCAATAGGAAGGCTAATTTGAATACAAAACTTGAAGATGCCAATACCAAAAGTGCTAATAGCACAAAAGATATAGATGAGGATAAGCTTAGTAAGCTTACTAGTATGGGAGGAAAAGGCATAACCGAGCTTTATGCTATGAATTTTATGCAGCAAGTATTTAGCATGAGTTCATCCAATGGTCTATCTCAGGCAGGGATTTTTCAAGGAGCTCAATCTAAGGATTCTTTAACAGCTATTTTATCAAATGTAGATTTTAAAGCTATAGGATATGAAGGTAAAGATATACTTAGTTTAAATGCTGATGAAGCAAAAGAGCTTATTGGGGAAGATGGATATTTTGGTGTAGCAAAAACATCTCAAAGATTGGCTGATTTTGTTATTAATGGGGCTGGTGAAGACATGGAAAAACTTCAAAAAGGTTTAGAAGGTCTAAAAGCAGGATTTGCGCAAGCGGAAAAAATGTGGGGTGGCAAACTTCCTGATATCAGCTATGAGACAATTGATAAAGCTATTGAAACAGTAACTCAAAAAATTAATGAAATGGGTGGAAATTCTTTAGATATCAATGCATAAATTTATATCCCTAGTGCATAAACTAGGGATTTAGTCTATTTTTAAAACACTTAAAAATGCTTCTTGAGGTAAATGCACCTTACCAATAGCTTTCATTCTTTTTTTACCTTCTTTTTGTTTTTCAAGAAGTTTCCTTTTTCTAGTAATATCCCCACCATAACATTTTGCGGTTACATTTTTACCCATGGATTTTACATTTTCTCTTGCAATAATTTTATTTCCTATGCTTGCTTGGATAGCAACTTCAAAAAGCTGTCTTGGGACGATTTCTTTCATCGCTTTTACAAGCTCTCTGCCCTTGCTTAGTGCTTTTTCATTTGGCACTATGATGCTTAGTGCATCGACATTTTCACCAGCTACTTTAATATCAAGTTTTACAAGATCTCCCACTCTAAATTCAATAGGCTCATAATCAAAACTAGCATAGCCTTTGGTAAGTGATTTAAGTTTATCGTAAAAGTCCATAACGATTTCGTTTAAAGGTATATCATACTCAAGTAAAACGCGCTCAGGAGTGATGTAATCCATCTTAACTTGCATACCGCGTTTGCGATTTAAAAGAGTGATTAAATTCCCTAGGTATTCGCTTGGAGTTATGATAGTTGCTTTTACATAAGGTTCTTTTATATAATCGATTTTATTTACCGGAGGTAGTTCGCTTGGATTTTGAATTTTTAAAACTTCTCCATCGGTTTGATAAATTTTATAAGTAACAGTTGGAGCAGTAGCAATTAAATCAAGGTTAAACTCACGCTCAAGTCTTTCTTTAATAACCTCCATATGCAAAAGACCTAAAAAACCAACTCTAAAACCAAATCCTAAAGCAAGGGATGTTTCAGGTTCATAGGTAATAGAACTATCATTAAGTTTTAATTTGTCCAAAGCATCTCTTAAATCTTCAAATTTATCCGTTTCTATAGGATATAATCCTGCAAAAACAAAAGCTTTGGCTTTTTCAAAACCACCAATGGCTTCTTTTGCTTTGTTTTTAGTTAGTGTTATGGTGTCACCTACTTGAACATCGGCGACATTTTTAAGTCCAAGCACGATAACACCTACTTCACCTGATTCTAATTTTTTAGTTTTTATAGGGCTTAATGGATGAGGATAGAAAAGATCTTGCACGAGATGTTTTTTATCTGTACTCATAACTAAAACTTCATCATTTTTAGCAATATTTCCCTCATAAATTCTAACTAAAGCCAAAGCTCCAAGATAATTATCAAACCAAGAATCATAAATTAAAGCTTTGGTAGGTGCTTCATCATCAGTTTTTGGCGCAGGAATTTTTGTGATGATAGTTTCTATGAGTTCTTTTATACCTACACCTGTTTTTGCGCTAACACAAATTGCATTAGAGCAATCAATTCCTATAATATGCTCTATTTCGTGTTTAACCTTTTCAATATCAGCCGAAGGAAGATCAATTTTATTAATCACTGGTATGATTTCAAGATCATTTTCTAAGGCTATATAAACATTGGCTATAGTTTGAGCCTCTACTCCTTGAGAAGCATCAACAACAAGTAAAGCTCCTTCGCAACTTGCCAAAGAACGACTTACTTCATAGGAAAAATCAACATGGCCCGGAGTGTCTATTAAATTTAATACATATTCTTCATTGTTGAATTTATAATTTAAACGCACAGATTGAGCTTTTATAGTTATACCACGCTCTTTTTCTATATCCATAGTATCCATTACTTGGGCGCTCATTTGTCTATCGCTAATAGCTCCGCATTCGCTGATAATTCTATCAGCTAATGTGCTTTTACCATGATCAATATGAGCTATAATAGAGAAATTTCTAATATTTTTCATCAAAAAACCTTAAGATTGTCTCATTTTTCTTTTTGCTAGACCTATTTGCTCATAAGCATCAATTTCTTTTTTCAAAGCTTTATATCTTTTTTTTAGCTCATTGTTTAAAAATGAAATGTTTTTAGGAGTAGCATTAGCATTGGCTGAAATAGCACTAATGAAATCAAGTTTTCTTTTAGTGGCGCTGTCTTTTGGATTAGATCCTAGTTTTTGTGAATTTAAAAATTGCAAAATTAAGGCTTGAATTTCTTGAGAGTTGTTTGCATTATTTGCTTTAGATATAAAATCTTCTATATTGCTTATTTTTGGAGTTTTAGCTGGATTTGATTTGCTTGGTTGTTTTTCTTTGTGCATGAAAAATAATACCAAAAGAATTCCAAGTATGATAATTATCACTAAAGCTATAACTAAAAAAATAAAAAGAGAATTATTCATGTAAAACTTTCCTATAATTTTGTTGCATAAGATCTTTTAAAATAACTTGCTAAGCTTAATGCTACCATAAATAAAAATCCCCAATACACATAATCAGGAATTTTCACAGAATCTCCTGCTGCATAAGAATGCATACCAGTTAAAAAGTAATTTACACCAAAATAAGTCATGATAATTACCCAATATGCAAACATGGAGCAAACTGCAAAAATGTATTGATTTGTCCATTTTGGTACCATTCTAATGTGCAAAATAGCTGCATAAACTAAAATACTAATTAAAGCCCAAGTTTCTTTAGAGTCCCAACTCCAATATCTTCCCCAACTTTCATTTGCCCATATAGCACCTAAGAAATTTCCAACTGTAAGTAAGCAAAGTCCTAAAATCATAGCCATTTCGTTGATTCTTGTCGCTTCTGTAATATTTCTTAAAATGTTTTCATTATGTTTGCCATTGATTTTTAGCATACATAATAAAATAAGTACAAATATACCCAACAATGCACATAATCCTAAAAATCCATAGCTAGCAGTAATAACCGAAACATGTATTGTTAGCCAATAAGATTGCAACACAGGAACTAAATTGGTAATTTGCGGATCCATTTGGCTAAGATGAGCTACACCTAAAGTAACTCCTGCTAAAATAGAGGTTAAAGAAAGTGCAATAGGGCTTTTTCTTGAAAAGAAAATTCCAGATAATGATAAAGCCCAAGCTATATAAACCATGCTCTCATATGCATTACTCCATGGAGCGCGACCTGCTATATACCAACGCAAAGCCAAACCTAGAGTATGGATGAAAAATGCCACAATATTAAACACATAAACACATTTAAATATAAAATCAATGCGAATTTTTGGCAGAAGCATTTTAACAAAAACTATAATCAAAAGTAAAAATCCAGCGCATAAATAAAGCGGAGCAAGATTTACAAAAATTTGACTTTTGTTGAAAAAGATTTCTGTATTAATTTTTTTAGCACTTGGCATAATTTCATGGCCGTATTTTTCTTGGTAATTTTTGATAATATTTAAATTTTTAGTTGCTTCATCCCAGTTGTTATGTGCAATAGAATTACTAACTGCATTGAAATAATTTTCTAAAATGCTTCTTACTTCTTTACCTTCTTCGCCTTTTAAACCTATATATGCTTCGCGTGGCGCCACCCATTGATTATTGGTGCTATTTTGTAGTGGAATAAATTTAAAAATATCTCCTGAAAAAATTAAATTTACAATATTTACTCTTTCATCAAGCTTGATTATTTCTTTATCAAAAACACTTCTACGATTTGGATTTTTTCTATTAGCATTTTCTACATATTTTTGTAGTTTATAAGCATCTGTAGTGAAAAAATCTTTAAAACTAGTATAAGCTCTAGGTTCAATACCTAAAATTTTAGAAATTTCTTCATTAACCAAGCGACTTGTTGGCATAAATATAATATCTTTATCGTACCATGCACTGCCATCAAAAATCATTGATATGATAGTTGCTTCGGCACTTTGGCCTTGAAAGGTTGTGTTTTTGTATATTTTTTCTAAAACTTCCATAGCTAAAGTATTAAAAGGAACCATTCTACCATCAGGTTTTTGCACTACCAAAGAAGCAAGTTCTTTAGCATGTGTTTCATCTACCTTGATGGGTTCATTTGCATAAGTATTTTGGCTTGCAAAAAAAACTAATATAAATGTCAATATCGCACTTGTTTTTTTCAAGGTGTCTTGATTGATTAATTTAGCTAAAGTCCTAAATCTTGAATGAGGATTTAAAATATTTAAAAACATTCCTAATGTAAGTAAAAAATATCCAATATATGTAGGAATTTTACCCGGATCTTTATTAACTGAAAGTATGGTGCCAAGCTCATCTTGATCATAAGAACTTTGGTAAAATCTATAACCTTGATAATCTAAAACATTATTCATAAAAATCTTATATTCTAATTTTTGTTCGGCATTATCAATTTCCACATAACTTGCATAAGACATAGGCGACATCGAGCCAGGATAGCGTTCTAGCTCAAAGTCTTTTAAGTACATTTCAAATGGCATTTCTATTCCTTTAGGACCCCATCTTAAAAAGAAAGGTTGACCTGCTACATCAATACGGATAGGCGAGTTGTATTCTACTAGGAAAACTTCTTTAGATTCTCCTTTATAGCTTAATTTTAATTTTAAAGCATTAATAGCATTTTCTGAAAGTTGAGTTGGCATATATTTAGTGCTTTGTGCAAAGTCTTTGAAATTATTTAATAAAGAATTATTCCAGTATTTTGCCTCACCAAATAAAGAAATCAAAGCATTGCGTCCTAGCTCTATCCAACTATTTTTAAACCAAGTAAAAAAGCTTTCATCTTGAGCTTGATTAACGCCTTCTAAGGTTTTTTTACCATGTAAAGAAGCAAATTTTACCACTAAATTAATATCATTAAAAGAATATAATCTTAAATCTTTAGCTTGTGCTTTTTGATTTGCTTTTAAAATGTTTTCTTTACCATCACTCATTGACATGTATTTTAAATCAAAATCAGCACTAAGCTTTAGATCTTTATCAATTTTTATATAAGGACTTGGAGCAGAGTCGTTTAAAAATGCTATATTGACACCATTGATATTTTTTATATCCCCTGCTTGAAAAAGCAATTCTTTAGATTCGTTATTTTGTGAAAGCATTAAAGATAAAAGAGGAGCAGAGTTGTTATCATCGATATAAATTTCTTTTGCATCTAAAATCAAATTTTCATATGAAATTTGAGCCTTTTCATCGGGTAGTATTAAATCAAATGAAAAATCATTTACAAAAGGTAAAGTGGCAATATATTCAGATTTTGCAGCACTATATACTTTATCATCTTTTAAGGTTGCTATGTAGATATAACTTTTTGAGGTTTCAATGATATTATTTTTTTCGTTTTCCCTAATGTGTAAATTTCCTTCAAATCCCATATATCTAGTCATAGCTGAACCTAGCAATATAAATAAAAATGAGATATGAAAGATTAAAAGCGGTATTTTTCTCTTGTTAAACATTTTATATTTAAAAAGAGCTGTTAAAAGATTGATTCCTAGTATGAGCTGTATAAAGCCAAACCAAGATGTTCCATATATCATGGCCCATGCTGTTGGAGTATTGTAAGCACTTTCTATAAAAGTAGCTAGAGCGCAAAATAGGGCAAAAATTAAAAATAAAAAAATAGAAATTTTTATATCCCCAAAAGCTAAAAGTTGTCTTCTCATGATTTAAGCTCCAAGGTATTTTTTTCTAATCTCATCATTACCGATAAGATCTTTTGCAGGTGCATGCATAGCGATTTTACCATTTTCTAGAACATAAGCATAATCGCTGATTTTTAAAGCTGAAAATGCATTTTGTTCCACTAATAAAATAGTAATACCTTCTTCTTTTAATTTGACTATAATATCAAAAACCTCTCCAACTATTTTTGGAGCAAGTCCTAGCGAAGGTTCATCTAGCATTAAAAGTTTTGGCTCACTCATAAGAGCTCTTGAAATAGCTAGCATTTGAGCTTCTCCACCGCTTAGAGTCCCCGCTAATGCGTTTTTTTTATCTTTTAATCTTGGGAAAAGTCTATACATTTGATTTTTCAAATGTTCATAGTTTTCTGCATTATTAAAAGCACCAATTTTTAAATTTTCTTCTATAGTGAGATTTATAAAAACTCTTCTTCCTTCAGGTACCAATGCTATACCTTTTTGTACTAAAGTATGAGGTAAATGTCTTTGAGTGTCATAACCTAAAAAACTTACTTCACCAGTTTTTTTAACACAATTTAGCATTGCATTAAGTGTTGATGTTTTTCCTGCACCATTTGAGCCTATCAAGCTAACTATACTTCCTGTTTTTATGGTGAAATCTATACCTTTAACAGCTTCTATTAAGCCATAATAAACATGTAAATCTTTAACTACTAGCATTAAAATCTCCCAAATATGCACTAATTACTTCAGGATTTTGAACAGCATCACTTGGTTTTCCTTCAAAAATAGTCTTACCATAATCAAGCACCATAACCCTATCGCAAAGCTTATTTACAAATTTCATATCATGCTCAATAAGCAAAACGCTGATTTTTTTATTATTTCTTATATCAAAAATCAATTCGGCTAAATCATCGCTTTCTGTTGAATTCATACCTGCTGCTGGTTCATCTAACAATAAAAGTTTAGGATTTGTTGCTAAAGCTCTTGCTATTTCAACTTTTCTTTGTTGTCCATAACTTAAACTAGTGGCCCTTTCATCAGCCAAATGAGCAATATTGAGTTGTTCTAAAATTTCATAAGCTGCTTTTTTTGCATTTTTTTCTGCTTTGGAGAATCTTCCCAAATGTAAAAAAGCTTCAAAAATATTATATTTAATACTCTTATCAAAACCAATTAATACATTTTCTAAAACACTCATGCTAGAAAAAAGTCTAATATTTTGAAAAGTTCTTGCTATGCCTAGATGAACTATTTTGTGCGGCTTTAAATGGTCAATCTTTTTTCCTAGAAAAAATACTTCTCCACTGCTTGGTTTATAATTTCCTGTAATAATATTAAATAGTGTCGTTTTTCCTGCACCATTTGGACCTATAAGTCCAAAAATTTCGCTTTCTTTTATAGTAAAAGAAGTATTTGCTATAGCACTAACTCCACCAAAATTTTTATGGATTTTTTTAAGCTCTAAAATCATTTTTTATTCCTTTTAGAAAACTTAAATAAAATATCTGTTAATTCTTTATCACCCATTATTCCTCTTCTTGCAAAAAGCATTACTAAAATCAATATAACAGAAAACACAACCATTCTAAGACCAGGCATGGCAGGAGTTTCATAACCAAAAATATTCATACTCTCATCTAAAAATCTTAAATACTCACTTCCGCCTATTACTAAAATAGCTCCTATGATGGCACCAGTAGTTGAACCTAAGCCGCCTAAAACAATGATGATTAAAAGCTGAAAAGTAAATAAAAAGTCAAATTGTTCAGGTGAAACTGAAGCTAGTGCGCAAGCTAATAAGCCTCCTCCAACACCCTCTAAAAATGCTGAAGTGCTAAAGGCTAAGGTTTTAATATTAAAAGTGTTAATACCCATTGCTAATGCTGCATCTTCATCATCTCTTATAGCTTTCATGGCTCTACCAAATTTTGAACTAACAATATTTAAGATGATAATAACAGAAAATATAGCAATCCCACCACTCCAGTATAAGGTAGTATGCTTAGGAATATCGTTTAAGCCCAAAGAGCCATTTGTAACAGAAGCAAAGTTAATTGCCATAAGCTTGATAATAATTCCAAAGCCTAGTGTTACAATAGCTAAATAATCTCCTCTAACTCTAAATACTGCAAAGGCTAAAACTAAAGATAAAAGCATAGCACAAACCCCAGCGGCAAGTAAAGCTACAATAAAGCTTGGCGAATGAATCATCAAAATAAAACTACTTGGATCCTCTAAAGAAAACTGATCGATTTTGCTTTCACTTGTAAGTAAAACTAAGGCCGCAACATAAGCTCCTATAGCTACAAAACCATTTGGCTCTAATGAAAATTGTCCTGTAACTCCATTGATAAGATTATAACTTACCGCTAAGATTACAAAAATAGCAATATTGCTTAAAATTCCTATTTTATAATCGTTAAAAAAATAAGGAGATATAAAAAGAAAAGCAAGCGCTATAATAAAGAAACTTAAATGTGTAATTTTTCTTGCAATCATTTTAAAACCTACTTTTTTCAAAATTAATACCCAAAATTCCAGTTGGTTTAAAAAGTAAAATTAATACCAAAAAGATAAATGCAAATGCATCTTTAAAACCAGAAAGATCAGGGAAAATAGCAACAACAACAACCTCTGTAAAACCTATAATCAAACCACCTAAAACTGCTCCGGCAACAGAACCAATACCACCTAAAACAGCAGCGCCAAAGGCCTTAAGTCCTATAAGAGTTCCCATACTAGGTTCAACAGAAGGATAACTAACAGCCCAAAAAATACCACCAATAGCAGCTAAAGCTGAACCTAGTGCAAATACAATAGCGATAATACGATTTGCATCAATTCCCATTAAATTTACAGTATGAATATCAAAAGCTAAAGCCCTAATAGCAATGCCATATTTGCTTTTATAAAGTATGAATAAAACCACTAATAATATAAAAAATGTCAAAATAGGCACTAAAATACTATTAACACTAATGCTGATATTATTAAAATTAATCACTGTTTCAAGATAACTTGGCACAGGAAAATACTTTGGTGTTGAGCCAAATAAAACATTAAATACATTTTGTATTAAAAAACTTATACCTATGGCTGTGATGAGTAAAGAAATTCTAGGTGCTTTTCTTAGAGGTTTATAAGCTACCCTATCAATAGCTATACCTAAGGCCGCTGCAAATAACATAGCTAAAGAAAGAGCGCCTAAGAAAGGTACATTCATACTTGTAACACAAAATAAAGCTGAATATGCACCCACCATCATAATATCACCATGTGCGAAATTAATCAGTCTTAAAACACCATAAACCATTGTATAGCCTATGGCGATAAGTGCATACATACTACCTAAACTAAATCCATTTATAATTTGCTGTAAAATTAAAGAACTATCCATTGAACCTCTTAAAATTTTTATTTATGGTAGAATCGAGTCTTTATAAACTTGTTTTTGATTCTCTATTGATTTTATAACAATTGAGCGCGTGGCATTACCTGTTTTGTCTATACTAATCACTCCACTAACACCTTCAAATTTAGAAGTAGCATGAATGTTGTTGTTGATACATTCACTATTGAAATCATTAACGCATTTTTGCATAGCTTCAAAGATTACAAAATATGCATCTGCACCCATAGCTGTAAAATTTGGAACTTCTTTGCTTTGTTTTTCTTTTTCATAGGCTAATATAAAGTCTTTTGAAAGCTGTGTTGGAGGGTTATTATAATCAAAACTATCTGTAAATAAATATCCTTCTGCTGCATCTTGAGCTAGATTAATAAAAGTTTCATCGGCAACTCCATCTGCCGAACCCATAGGAATATTAACACCCATTGCTTTTGCTTGGCGTGCGAATAAAGAAGCCTCAGTGTAATATACTGGAAGATAAATAAAATCAGGTTTTAAATTTTTAACTTGAGAAAGTATAGCTTTAAAGTCTTTATCGCCTGCTGTAATTCTAAATTTATCTAAAATTTTTCCACCTTGTTTGCTAAATTCTTTTTCAAAGGCCCTAGTTAAACCCAAAGAATAATCTGCGCTTTGATCGCTGATAATCACAGCTTTAGTGTAATTTAACTTATTTTTTACATAATTAGCCAAAGATGAGCCTTGAAAACTATCCATAAAACAAACTCTACTGGCATATAATTTTTTATTTAAAATTTTATCAGCAGTAGCTGCAGGAGCAACCACTGGTATCTTTTTTTCCTCGCCAATTCTTATCACTTGTAAAGTATTAGCTGTTAGCATTTCTCCAATAAGTGCATAAGCTTTATTTTGCGAAATTAATCTTGTGCTAGCATTTGCGCTTTCTATTTTATCACCTTTTGTATCTACTACAACAAGATTTACCTTATCACCATTACTTAAAGTATTTTTCATAGAATTTGCAATTTTCACTCCATCTAAAGCACTTTGACCATAAGCTGCAGTAGATCCTGTTAGAGGTAAAACTACGCCAATGTTAATTTCTTTTGCCTGTATGATATTACAAGCTATGATAGACAATATAGCTATACTAATTTTTTTCATAGTTTAACCTTTCAAGGATTAATAATAGTTTTATAAACTTGTTTTTGTTCTTGTATTTCTTTTATAACTACAGAACGACTTGCATTGCCACTAGCATCTATGCTTATAACTCCACCTACGCCTTCAAAATTATTAGTAGAATGAATTTTTTCATTAATGCATTGTGCGTTAAGATTATTAGCACATTCATTCATTGCATTTACCATCACATAATAAGCATCAGCTCCCATAGCAGAAAATGCTGGAAGCTCTTTGGTGCCATGATCTTTTTCATAAGCATTGATGAAATTTTTAGACAAAGTTGTTGGCGGATTGTTATAGTCAAAACTATCGGTAAAGATTACTCCATTTACAGCATCACCCCCAAGTTCAATAAATGTTTTATTATTTACCCCATCACCTGCACTTAAAAGTTTATTAAAACCAACTGCTTTTGCTTGTCTTGCTATTAAAGCTGCTTCTGGATGGTAAATTGGCATATAAACAAAGTCAGGATTGATACTTTTAAGTTGTGAAACAATAGCTTTAAAGTCTTTATCACCCGATGAGATAGTTAATTTTTTAAGTATTTTTCCGCCATTTTGTTTAAATTCTTTTTCAAAGGCTCTTGCTAAGCCTAGTGAATATACATTGCTTTGATCAACTATTACAACTACAGTTTTTAAATTTAAATCTTTATATGCATAGTTTGCAAATTTATCCCCTTGGAAGCTATCCATAAAACAAACTCTACTAGCGTAGCTTTTTTTATCCAAAAGTTTATCGCCTGAAGCAACAGGAGCTATTACTGGAATTTTTCTTTCTTCAGCTATAGATAAAACTTGCATAGTATTTGGTGTAACAGCTTCACCTATAAGTCCTAAAACTTTATCTTGAGAGATAAGTCTAGTGGTGGCATTTGCTGCTTCTATTTTATCACCTTTTGTATCTATGGCTATAATTTTAACATTATCTCCGTTTTTTAAATTTGGATTTAAGGTATTAGCTAGTTTGATACCTTCATACACATCATTACCATAAGCCGCTAAAGCGCCAGTAAGTGGTAAAATAACTCCTATTTTTACTTCCGCAGCATAAATTGAACTAGCACAAAGCAAGCTAGCTAGCAGTAGATTTTTTTTCATGAAAACTCCTTTTTTATTTTAAAAATGTATTATGTTTTGTTTTTGGTGCTGGTTCTTCTTCTAAAAGATCTTTTTGATTAAGCTCGATAGAAAAATTTTGCCCCTTTAAGTAAGCTATAATGTGATCCATATCACTTTCACTTAATTTTTTGGCGTATATGCTCATTTGAATGCTATCGCTTGATTGATCTTTAAAATATCCATTAGCATAGTCTTTTAAGGCACCTTTGATTTCTTCTGGACTTAAATCTTTAATAGCTTTTTTGCCATAAGAATTTTTTTCTCCATTTTCTCCGTGACAGGTGTTACATTTGTTTTTAAAATATATTTCTTTAGCTTTTTTTAAATCATAGCTAATATTATCATTAAAAGTATAAGTAAATAAAGACTTTATATTAAAAGCCATTAAAGAATTTATAAATAAAATACTAATTATAAATGAGCGTAACATAATATGCCTTTTTTAAATATAAATAAAGCTCGATTATATCTAAAAAAAATAAACAATTTTATCTCAATCTCACT
>NZ_JAKMSW010000015.1:0-16465 GCF_025772845.1 Campylobacter sp. CNRCH_2014_2849
GCAAGCTGTTTTAGCTTGCAATTGAAATTAAACATTAAATCTAAAATGCATTACATCGCCATCTTGTACGATATAATCTTTCCCTTCAAGGCGTAGTTTTCCTGCTTCTTTAGCACCACTTTCGCCTTTGCAAGCGATATAATCCTCATAAGAAATTACTTCAGCTTTGATAAAACCTTTTTCAAAGTCATTATGGATCACGCTTGCTGCTTTTGGTGCTTTCCAACCTCTTTGTATAGTCCATGATCTAACTTCTACTTGACCTGCTGTAAAATAGCTAATCAAGTTTAGCTTTGAAAATGCTGTGCGTATAACTACTTCAAGCCCGCTACTTTCTATACCTAAAGATTTTAAAAATTCATAATTTTCTTCATCGCTTAAAGCTATCATTTCTTCTTCTATTTTAGAGCAAAGTTTGATTACTTCATGGCCTGATTTTGCTGCAAATTCTTTAAGATCTTTTACAAATTCATTATCTTCTAAAAGCGAATTCTCATCTACATTTGCTCCATATATCACTTCTTTAGCTGAAAGCAATCTTAGTTCTTTTATAAGAGCATGATAGACTTCATTTTTATTAGCAAAAGAACTTGCACTGTTATTTTGATTTAAATGCTCTAAAAGCTCATTAGCTAAAGCTAAACTTTCTTTTGCGCCTTTTTCGTTAGCCTTTGCACCTTTAGTGAGTTTTTCTATTTTTTTACTAAGTTGCTCTATATCTGCTAGTATAAGTTCTGTTTCTATGATTTGCACATCACGCACAGGATCAACACTGCCCGCAACATGGGTAATATTTTCATCATCAAAACAACGCACAATATGTAAAATCATCTCTGTTTCGCGTATATTAGATAAAAATTTATTACCCAAACCCTCACCTTTGCTAGCTCCTGCTACTAAGCCTGCTATATCAACAAATTCTATATTTGAGCGTATAATTTTTTGTGGATTAACAATTTTTGCTAGTTCTTTTAAGCGATGATCAGGCACAGGTACCACTGCTTTGTTTGGTTCTATGGTGCAAAATGGATAGTTTGCACTTTCAGCATTTTGTGCTCTTGTTAGAGCGTTAAAAGTGGTAGATTTTCCAACATTTGGAAGTCCTACTATACCAACTGATAAACTCATTTTTGTTTCCTTGAAAGATAAAGTAAATATGAAAGGCACATTCTAACACCTGCTCCGGTTGCACCAAAATTATGATAACCCCAAGCTTTTCCTAAATAAGCTGGTCCTGCAATGTCTAAATGTAGCCATTTGTCTTTGTATTCTTCTCTAATGAAAGAATTTAAAAATAATCCCGCAGTAATGGCTCCGCCATAACGACTTGAAGAGGTATTACTAACATCTGCTATGTTTGATTTTATAAGCTCTTTTAAGTGCGGATTAAAATGTAAAATAGTAGCTAAATCTCCACTTTTTTTACTTATTTTATAAAATTCATTTTGCAAATCTTCATTATTTCCCATGATGGCACTTGTGTATTCTCCAAGTCCTACTACGCAAGCTCCAGTTAAAGTAGCAAGATCTATTAATAAATCAGGTTTTAGATCTTGAGCAAGTGAAAGACAATCTGCTAAAACTAATCTTCCTTCTGCGTCGGTATTTCTAACCTCTATACTCACACCTTCTCTTGAAATAAGCACATCATCAGGCTTGTAAGCATTTCCGCCTATCATGTTTTCAGTTGCGCCGATGATAGAATGAACTTCTATATCAAGGTTTAACTCACTTGCACCTTTGATAATAGCCATTGCAGCCGCACCACCGCTTTTATCTGATTTCATCGTTAACATGTAATCAGCAGGTTTTAAACTAAGTCCACCGCTATCATAAGTTAGCCCTTTACCTACAAACACTACTTTCATTTTTGGATTTTGTGGTTTATAAGAAAGATGAATGAGTTTTGGGGGATGAATTGAAGCACGATTTACTGCTAAAAATGCTTGCATTTTTTCTTGCTCTAAGAAATCGCTTTCATAAATTTTACATGAAATATTAGAATTATTTTGGCTTAGTTCAAGCGCATCTTCGGCCATTTTGGCAGGAGTGTAAATTTGTGGGATTTCATTAACGATATTTTTTGCAAAATCACAAGCATTTGAAAAAATTTGACCATAGTTTATACCTATGCAAGCTTCTTCTAGGTTGTATGTTTTATTATTAATTTCATCTTTTGCAATGAAGATATTTTCTAATTTGCTTGGTGTTTTTTCTTTTTTGTATTTGTTAAATTCATAAGCACCAAAAGTAAATCCTTGAATCATAGCATTAAAGCTATTTACTACACATTTTCCTATGACACTTTTTGTTTTTACGCTTTGAATTTCAAGTTTTTTTAAAGCTTTGTATGCATTTGCAAAAGCAAGCCTTATATCTTCATATTCTAAGCTTTTAAGTTCACTATAAAGAATTTTATTTTGCATATCTATGCAAATTCCTTCACCTTTATAACTTGAAAGCTTGAAAAGTTCTTGACTTTGAGTGTATTTTTCTATTTTTTTATCTTGTATTAAAATGATTTCAAAATCAGCATTTATAGAGCCGATATTTTCTTCTATAAAATTAAAAGTCATTTGCGAGTCCTTCTTGTAAGTATTGATTTTTCTATTTGTTTCATTCCTAAAAATAAAGCTAATAAAAAGCCAGCAATAATTGGCACTGCAAAATACCAATGATTTCCAGCCCATTCTACTGCAAGCCAAATTTCTTTTCCAAAAAACCATGCAAGTAAAATAGTTATAGCAGCCCAAGCCCACGCACTAATAAGATTAATAAAAGCAAATTTTTTAGCACTATAGCGAGTTAATCCTATACTCATAGGTATAATAGTTCTAAAACCATACATATATCTTTGTATGAAGATAATAGGCCAACCAAAACGCTGTAAAAGTAAGTGTGCTATGGCAAATTTACGCCTTTGGGTGCGAAGTTTTTTCTGAATGTATTTTTTGTTATATCTTCCTATATAAAAGTATATTTGATCGCCTACAAAGCCACCTAAGCCTGCTATAAAGATAATAAGTCCTAAATTTACATGGCCTTCATGTGCAAAAATACCTGCTAAAATAAGTGCAAGTTCTCCTTCAAGTATGCACCATAAAAACACAATAATATAAGCCCAATTTTTATAATCATACAAAAGTTGTTTTAAAAATTCTTCCATTTTATACCTCTAAAACACTATAAACAGAAGTTAATTTAGCTAATTCTTTAGCACCATCTAGATCTTTTAACTCTAGTAAAAAACAAGCTTCAACACATTTTGCATTGAGTTTTTCTATAAGTTTCACAGCAGCGATAGCTGTGCCACCTGTAGCGATAAGATCATCTATAAGTAAAACATTTGCTTTTTGATTATTAAAAGCATCGATATGAATTTCTATAGTATCACTGCCATATTCTAAACTATAAGATTCTTGTAAGCATTTTGAAGGTAGCTTTCCAGGTTTTCTTATAGGTACAAAAGGAAGTCTTAAACTAGCGCTCAAGGCAGCTCCAAAAATAAAACCTCTACTTTCTATACCAACGATATAATCAAGCTTTGCGTTTTGATATTTTTCAACTAAATGATCCATTAAAAACGCAAATGCTTCTTTGTTGTTTAATAAAGTAGTAATATCTCTAAAAACAATCCCTTCTTTTGGAAAGTCCTTAATAGCTCTAATGCTATCTAGTAAATATTTTTTATCTTGCTCTTTTATCATAATAATGCCTCTATTTTTGCTTCTAATTCTTTGATTCTTTGTCTTAGTTTTTCATTTTCAATACGATATTGTGAATTTCTTGTTCTAAGAGAGGTTAAGTCTGCTTTACTTTTGTTTAATTCTTCAGTTAAAATATCAATATTACCCAAACTTCTTTGAAGTTGTACTTGTAGTTTTCTAATAACAATTTCAGTATCATCAAGGTTGTTTTTTATAAATTCTTTTGCTACTTTTTCTTTATGAAGCAGGGTTTTATAATAAAGTAGCATAATAGTCATATAAATACTAATACAAATTAATACAGTTAATACAAGCCAACTTAAGATCATAATCTTTCCTCTATTTTGCTAATTCTTGTGCAATGTCTTCCGCCGCTAAAAGAAGTGTTGATAAAATTTGAGATAATTTCAAAAGCCATATCAACCCCTATTAATCTAGCTCCTAGCGCTAAAACATTTGCGTCATTGTGTTCTCTTGAAAGTTTAGCACTTAAAGATTCATTACACAAAGCACAGCGTATATTTTTATGACGATTTGCTGCTATACTCATACCAATTCCTGATCCGCATACTAAAATTCCAAAACTTTTTTCATTTATTTTAGAGCTTAATAAATGTGCATAATCAGGATAATCACAACGATCCTCACTAAAAGGACCTAAGTCTTCAAAAGTAATATTTTTTTCTTGTAAAAATTTAGTAATTTCTTGCTTTAAAATAAAACCAGCATGATCACTTGCAATATAAATTTTTTCTCTTAACATTTAACATTCACTTTATCATTTTTGAAATTTAAAGTATTAATTTTATCATATTTAATTAAAATTTTTCTTTCTTATATATAATTATTTTTTTATGTTTTCAAATATTTATTTGATATAATAACAATAATTATTTAAGGTAAAAAATGAAGCTTATACTAATTGGTTCTTCAACAGGTGGCCCAAGCCAACTAAAGTTTTTACTAAATGATGTAGAATTGAAAGATTGTGCAGTAGTGATTGCTCAGCATATGAATCCTGCGTTTATTCCTTCTTTTGTAAATCAATTTAACAAAGAAGCATTAAGCGAGGTGATTATACCAAGTGATAAGGAAGTTTTGAAAAATAAAATTTATATTTGTCAAAGAAATATGATTTTAAGTGGCAACAATACCTTAACATTAAATACTACAGATGAAACTAGTAGTTTTAATCCAGGGATTGATGTGCTATTTAATTCTGCTGTTAATCTTTGCAAATATCATAAAATTTTAGCTTTGATTATGACAGGAATGGGCGATGATGGTGCTAAGTCTTTGTTTGAACTTTATAAAGCAGGAGTAAGGTGTTTGTGCGAAAATGAGGCAGATTCTATAGTATATGGTATGCCAAAAAAAGCTAGAGATACTAATCCAAATTTAAAACCTATGAGTTTAATAGAACTCAAAAAAGAAATAACAAATTTCATCAAATCGTAGGACAAAAAAGATGATAAAGATTACAGAAAATGAAATGAATGATTTTGTAAAAATCGTAGAGCAAATAAGTGGAAATAACTTAAATGCGAAAAAGGATATATTATCTATTAAACTTCCTAAATTTTTACAAGAATTAGGCTTGAGCAGTCTTAGTGAATTAAATGAAAAAGTGCAGTTTCAAAGAAATTTAAAACAAGAAACTATGGATTTTATTACAGTTTGTGAGACTTATTTTTTTAGAGAATTAGAGCAATTAAAAGATGTGATTTTTTATATAAAATCTCTTGATCGCCCTATAAATGTGCTTTGCGCTCCATGTTCAAGCGGCGAAGAAGTGTATTCTTTAGCTATTTTAGCAAGTGAGAATTTTGTTAAAGGTATGAATATAGTTGGTATAGATATTAATAAAAAAATGATAGATAAATGTAATGAAATGATTTATTCAGAGCGTTCAGTATCTAGATTAAACACTATGCAAAAAACGCGTTATTTTGATGTAAAAGATAGAATGTATCATCTTAAAAAAGAAACCCTAGCTTGCAGATGCCGTTTTGATCTTTGTAATGTCTTTGATGATTCTTTATTTAAATTTGGAAAATTTGATGTAATTTTTTCAAGAAATATGATGATATATTTTGATCAAGATTTTAAAATAAGACTTATGGAGCGTTTTTATGGGATATTGAATAAAGAAGGTAGAATTTACCCAGGAAAGTCAGATCTTGTGCCTGAAACAGCTTATTTTGAAAAAAACTTTTCAGCAGGTGGAGTTTATTATTCTAAGGTGGATTAATTATATTTTTTATTAAACCACCACCAATAAATTGCTGCAAAGATAAAACATACTCCTAAGCCAAAAGTAAAATGACTTAGTTTTATTCCATAAAATTCAAATAAATATCCTGTTGAAAAAGCAATGATTGCGCTAAAGGTTAAATATACCATATCATTGTAAGCAATCACTCTGCCATAATATCTTTTGTCGCAATCATTTTGTAAAAGTGTATAGGTATAGCTCCATAAAGATGAAGTGCAAAAACCAGCCATTACCAAGCCTACAAAAGCAAGATAAAAGTTAAATTGCAAGCAAGCCCAAAGCATTATACCTACACCTTGCGCTAAGTATAAATATACCAAAGTGTTTTTATTAATATAAGGACTAAGCACATAAGGGCCTATAAGTAAAGATATGGCTCTTATGGCATTAGAAAGCCCTATGGCTAGAGGTATGGAAATAACTTTTGCGTATTCATATTCTGCTAAAAGAGTGATTAAAACATCATAAGCAGTTATCCCTACAACCCCATGAAGTAAAATCAAATGAATGATTTTTTTATTATTAAATACATAAACTAAGCCTTCTTTGATTAATATAAAAAGATTATTTTGTGTGGTATTTTTTTCATTAGGTAAAATCAAAGTTTTGAGTATAAGCATAGCACAAAATAGCATTAAAGTATCAGCTATAAAGGCTGGCTTTACTCCAAAAAGATCTATAAAAAGCCCTGCTGCACCCATACCCAAAGCATATGATACAGCCCATATGATACTATGAAGCTCATTGCCTAGTTTTAATTCTTGTGGGGTTAAAATTTTAGGTAAAACCGACATTTCTGTTTGAAAATACATACTTGCAACTGCCATACGAACAAAGGTTAAAAAGTATAACAACCAAAGCATGGCTAAAGAATTTACAAAAATTAACATAAAAATAGAAATCATCTCAATGCTAATCATTGTTAGCAATAAATTTTTAGGTTTAAATCTATCCACTATAACTCCATTTATAGGTGCAAGTATAATAGAAGGTAAAAAAACAAAAATAGCTGAAAAACCTATGATATTTGCAGGTGCACCGAGTTCTTTAGTTAAAAGAGTAAAAACACCTACTTGAGAAAACCACGCACCAAAATAACTTATAAATTGTACTATTGCTAAAAGGCGAAAAGTTTTATTATTTTTAAGTAAAGACCTATAAGTCATGAGTATCCTATGAATATATGAAATTAAAGGGCTTGATTATATCGTCTTTAAGATTATTTTACATTTAAATGTTATAATAATCCTTTTTTATAAAAAGGTTTAAGAATGAGTAGATTAAGTAAAAAAGAAGCGTTAAATTTGCTCCAAAATGCACCTTTATATGAACTAGGTGCAATGGCTTATGAGAGAAAATTAGAGCTTCATCCTGAAAAAATAACTACTTTTGTGGTAGATAGAAATATAAATTATACAAATATTTGCTGTATTGATTGTGATTTTTGTGCTTTTTGTAGAAAAGAAAAAGATGATGATTCTTATATTTTAAAATACGAAGAAATAGGGCAAAAAATAGAAGAATTGCAAGCCATAGGTGGAACGCAAATTTTATTTCAAGGCGGGGTACATCCAAAACTTAAAATAGAATGGTATGAAGATTTGCTTTCTTATATAAAAACTAATTATCCAACTATTACCGTGCATGGTTTTTCAGCAGTAGAGATAGCTTATATAGCAAGAGTTTCTAAAATTTCTATAGAAGAGGTTTTAAAAAGATTACAAGTCAAAGGACTTTTTTCTATACCTGGAGCGGGTGCTGAAGTATTAAGCGATAGGGTGAGAGATATTATAGCACCACACAAATGTGACACAGCTACTTGGCTTAGGGTACATGAGAGTGCGCATAATATAGGTATGAAAAGTACTGCTACAATGATGTTTGGTACGGTTGAAAATGATGAGGAGATCATCGAACATTTTGATCATTTAAGAAATTTGCAAGATAAAACAAATGGCTTTAGAGCTTTTATTTTATGGTCATTTCAAAGTGAAAATACTCCTTTAATCAAAAAACACCCTGAAATCATCAAGCAAAGCTCTAATAGATATTTAAGATTGCTAGCTTTGGCAAGATTATATTTGGATAATTTTAAAAATTTACAAAGTTCATGGGTAACGCAAGGCTCTTTAATAGGCCAACTTGCTTTAAAATTTGGTGCAAATGATTTAGGTTCAACTATGATGGAAGAAAATGTTGTAGCCGCAGCTGGTGCAAAATATAGAATGAATCAAGAACAAATGATAGAACTTATTAAAGATATAGGGGAATTACCTGCCAAACGCGATACAGCTTATAATATTTTAGAAAGGTTTTAATGTTAAATTTAGACTTTAATGAAACTAAAATAGACATAATATATGAGTATGAAAATGAGCTTCCTGTAGTATTTTTTAAGCTCATTTTTAAAAATAGTGGAAAAATAGCAGAAAAACACAATAGAGGTTGTGCAAGTATGCTTGCTAGGCTTTTAAATGAAGGAAGTAATGATGAGTTTTTTAAAAGCTTAGAATACCGTGCTATAGAGCTTTATGCTAAGGCTAGTTTTGAACATTTTCAAATTAGTATTAAATGCTTGAAAGAACATTTTGATTTTGCTTTAGAAAAATTACAAGAATTATTTTTAAATGTGCGTTTTGATGAAAAAATCTTACAAAGATTAAAAACTTTAGCTTTGGGTGAACTTGCAAGTTTAAATACTGATTATGATTATCAAGCAAAAAGACTTTTGAATAAGAATGTTTTTAAAGATGAAATTTTTGCTAGTGGTCTTGATGGGACTAAAGAAAGCATAGAAAAGATTAGTTTAAAAGAATTACAAGATTTTATGAGTGAAAATTTAGTACTTGATAATGCTTTATTTGTTTTTGGTGGAGATATTAAAGAAGATGAAGTAAAGATTAAAGTAGAAAAAATTTGCCAAATTCTAAAAAGAAATGCCCCAAATCAAAACAAAAGCTACAAGCTCGTTGATGAGAGTATAGAAGTAAGTGAGCAAAAAAGCACTGAGCAAGCTTATATATACTTTTGCTCTCCATTTAATATACAAATTAATGATGAGAAAATGTATTTAGCTAAACTTGCTTTGTTTATTTTAGGTCAAGGTGGTTTTGGTTCGCGTTTGATGGAAGAAGTGCGTGTAAAAAGAGGCTTGGCGTATTCAGCATATGCTATGCTTGATGTAAATTTAAATTATAGTAGAGTTTTTGGGTATTTGCAAACTAAAAATGAAAGTTCTAATGAGGCTAAAGCTTTAGTTAAGGAAGTTTTTGAAAACTTTGTCCAAAATGGAGTCAATGAAAAAGAATTTCAACTAGCTAAACAATTTTTAGTAGGCTCTATGCCTTTAAGGTATGAAAATTTGGCTAAAAGACTAGATATAATGCTAAATGAATATTTGCATGGTTTAAAACTTGGAAATTTAAAAGAAGAAATGCAAAAGATTAAAAACACTAATTTAGATGAGTTAAATGACTTTATCAAAGCACATAGTGAAATTACCAAAGTGAGTTTTGCAAGCATAGAAAATGAAAGTTGAAGAAAAGGACTTAAAACTACTTCATGCTTTAGGGGTTAAAAATTGTATCGATTTGGCTTTGATTTTACCTAAAAAATTTGATGATTTTAGAATTTCAAAGTTTCCAAAAGATACATTTTGCACTCAAAATGTAAAAATTATTAGCACACAAAATCATCACTCCCAGCTTTTTATACTTTGTGAATGTTTAGAATGGGGTATAAAAGCAAATATAGTAATTTTTCATCCTAATAAATGGCATTTTAAAATTTTTAAACATAATGCTTTGGTTTGTATCCATGCAAAGATGAATTTTTTTAATGGAATTTGGCAGTTTATAAACCCAAAAATAGTAAAAAACATAGGTCAAATAATCCCTAAATACCAAATTATCTCTATTAAAGATGAAAGCATCAAAAAGCTTATTTTAAAATATGTCAATGAAGCTAATTTAAAAGCGCTAAATTTAGAACAAAAATATATCAATTTACTTTTGAATTTACACAATTATGATGATTTAATTCTTTATGAAAATTTTAATGCCATAGTTAAAGATTTAAAATATATAGAAATTTTTAATCATTTAAGGCGTTTAAAGGGTAAAAAAATATCACAAAATGCTTATGAAATAGAACTTTTTGATATAAGCTCTTGGCTTAAAGGTTTAGAATTTAGCCCTACAAATGATCAGCTTTTAGCAATAGAAGATATTAAAAAAGATTTGCAAAATAAAGTCGCTAAAAGGCGTGTGGTAATGGGTGATGTGGGTTGTGGTAAGACTTTGGTCATACTTGCTGCAAGTTTGCTAGTATATCCTAAAAAGGCTATTTTAATGGCTCCAACTAGTATATTAGCAGAGCAAATTTATCATGAAGCAAAAAGACTTTTTCCTGATTTTGTTAATGTATTGCTTTTAAAGGGTGGTAAAAAAGATAAAGATTTAGCAAAATTAAAAGAACAAGCCCATTTTATCATAGGTACACATGCGCTCATTCATCAAGAAGAATTTGAAGCAGTTTTAGTGATGATAGATGAGCAACATCGCTTTGGCTCTAATCAAAGACAAAAAATAAGTGAGCTTAGTAAAAACTCTCAATATGCTCCACATATCGTGCAATTTTCTGCTACACCTATACCAAGAACACTTTCTATGATACAAAGTGAGCTTGTAAATTTTAGTTTTATTAAACAAATGCCTTTTAAAAAAGACATTAAAACTTTTTGCATACAAGATAAAGATTTTAAATATTTGCTTAAAAAAATCGACGATGAACTAGCTAAAAATCATCAAGTAATCATCATTTATCCTTTGGTAAATGAAAGTGAAAATATAGATTATTTATCGCTAGAACAAGCACAAGGGTATTGGATAAACAAATACAAAAATGTTTATGTGACTCATGGAAAAGATAAAAATAAAGATCAAATTTTGCAAGAATTTAGAGAAAAAGGCACGATTTTACTTTCTACGACCGTGGTTGAAGTGGGAATTTCTTTACCAAGACTAAGCGTGATTGTAGTTGTTGGGGCTGAAAGACTTGGGCTTGCTACCTTACATCAGCTTCGAGGTAGGGTAGGTAGAGTAGGGCTTGAGAGCTTTTGTTATTTATATACTAAGCAAAAAGAAATTCCAAGTCGTTTGCTTGAATTTGCTAAAACTTTAGATGGGTTTAAAATAGCTGAGCTTGATTTAAAAAACAGGTTAAGTGGGGATTTACTAGATGGTAGAGTGCAACATGGAAATCACTTTAAATTTTTTGATTTTGCAGATGATGAAGAGCTGGTTTTAAAAGCAAAAGAAAGTATTAAAAATATGGAAGAAAAAAATGGATAAACATTTTGAAATTTTGATTTCAAAGGGCGAAAAGAAGTATTTTAAGAAAGGAAATATTTTATTTTTTCAAGGTGAAAAAGCAAATAAAATTTACATTTTACTAAGTGGAAAAGTGCGTATATATAAGGTGAATGTAAAAGGTTTTGAGCTAACACTACATACTCTAACTCCGGTAAATTTTATAGCTGAAATGCCTGTGTTTGAGGGTATTGATTACCCAGCCAATGCAATTTGTGAGCAAGATTGTGAAATTTGTGTTTTTGATTTTAATGAATTTAAAAAATTATGCTTAGAAAATGGAGAATTTAGTTTTTTACTTTTGACTTCTTTAATCGGTAAAATTCGAATTTTAGAAAATTTTATCAGACAAAAATCTTTGGATTTAAAGTCAAGATTAGTCAGCTTTTTACTAGAAAATGAAGAAAAGCTACAAAATTTAAAACAAAAAGAAATCGCTGTGATTTTAAATTTACCCCCAGAATCTTTGTCGCGTTTTTTAAAAGAATTAAAACAAAATGAGCTTATTTGCACAAATAAAGGTAAAATAGTAATTTTAAATAAAGAAAAAATGCAAAATTTAATTAAGTCTTTTTAAGTCTTATTTGTTACAATATTATATTTTAAAGTATGGATGGTTTCATGGATTTTGATTTTTTAGTCAAGTTTAGCCCTATGTTTATACAAGCTTCTTGGCTTACATTAAAACTTGCTATTTATGGGGTGTTTTTTTCATTTTTAGTAGGTTTATTTTGTGTGGGAGTGAGTTATTTTAAATTTTCCTTTTTAAACACAATTTGTAAAATTTATATAGAATTTTCAAGAAACACACCTTTGTTAATCCAACTTTTCTTTTTATATTATGCTTTACCTGAATTTGGAATTCAACTTAGCTCTTTTACTTGTGCTGTGATAGGACTTAGTTTTTTAGGTGGTTCTTATATGGCTGAAAGTTTAAGAGCGGGTATGGAAGCGGTTAAAAAACAACAATATGAATCAGGACTTTCTTTGGGTTTGAGCAAATGGCAAAATTTCCGTTATATTATTATGCCTCAAGCTTTGGGTATAGCTATGCCAAGCATTAGTGCAAATATCATTTTTTTACTTAAAGAAACTTCTGTAGTAAGCATTATTGCTTTAGCAGATTTAGTATATGTGGCTAAAGATCTTATAGGGCTTTATTATAAAAGTAACGAAGCATTATTTGCTTTGGTGCTTTGTTATTTGATCTTGATTTTACCTTTATCTTTAGTGTTAAACCGTATAGAAAAAAGGTTAAATTATGTTTGAAATTTTAAATCAAGATACCTTTTTTAGACTAGCGCAAGGTTTAAAGGTTACTTTAGAGCTTTCATTGATTAGCGTTTTGATTTCACTCATAGGAGGAGTTTTTTTTGGAATTTTAATGCATTCTAAAAACAAATTCCTTTATGTTTTTTGTCGTTTTATGCTTGAGTTTGTGCGTATTATGCCTTTGATTGTTTGGCTTTTTATAGTGCATTTTGGCTTGGCGAAATGGTTTGGATGGCATTTGAGTGCTTTGGGTTCAAGTATTATTGTTTTTAGTATTTGGGGTGTATTTGAGATGATGGATTTGGTTAGATCATCTTTAGCAAGTATACCAAAACATCAGTATGAGTCAGGACTTTCACTAGGTTTTAATAAATTTGAAGTTTATCTTTTTATCATTATACCTTTATCTTTGAGAAGATTATTGCCAATGGGTATTAATCTTTTTACAAGAATTATTAAAAGCACTTCAGTGATTTATCTAATCGGCGGTATAGAGCTTATTAAAGTAGGTCAACAAGTGATTGAGCTTAATTTATTTCAAAATTCTTACGCGGCTTTTGTGATTTATGGTTTGATTTTATTGATTTATTTTATACTTTGTTATCCTTTGTCAGTATATTCAAAGTTTTTAGAGAAAAAATGGAGTTAATATGAGCATTTTAAAAA
This sequence comes from Campylobacter sp. CNRCH_2014_2849, assembly GCF_025772845.1. NCBI lineage: Bacteria > Pseudomonadati > Campylobacterota > Epsilonproteobacteria > Campylobacterales > Campylobacteraceae > Campylobacter > Campylobacter sp. CNRCH_2014_2849. The sequence goes on from NZ_JAKMSW010000015.1 coordinate 13,290, forward strand.
TACAAAATTTACAAAAATATTATGATGATCATCATGTTTTAAAAGATATTAATTTAGAAGTAAATCAAAAAGAAGTAGTGGTTATACTAGGTCCAAGTGGTTGTGGGAAATCTACACTTTTAAGATGTATTAATGGCTTAGAAGAAATGGCTGATGGAGCTATTTTAGTAGATGATGAGAAAATTGATAAAAATTATAAAAAATGGACTCAAATTCGTCAAAAAATAGGTATGGTGTTTCAATCTTATGAGCTTTTTGATCATTTAAATGTTGAGCAAAATATACTTTTAGGACCTTTAAAGGTGCAAAAAAGAAAAAAAGAAGAGGTTTTAGAAGAAACAAAATACTGGCTTGATAGAGTAGGACTTTTGCATAAAATAAAAGCTTATCCTAAAGAATTAAGCGGTGGACAAAAGCAACGCATAGCCATAGTTAGAAGTCTTTGTATGAACCCTGAAATCATGCTTTTTGATGAAGTTACAGCAGCACTTGATCCTGAAATCGTGCGTGAAGTTTTAGATGTGATTTTAAATTTGGCAAAAGATGGTATGACTATGCTTATAGTTACACATGAAATGGGTTTTGCAAGAGCAGTTGCTGATAAAATAGTTTTTATGGATGATGGTAAAATAGTAGAAATTTCAAATCCTGATGAATTTTTTGAAAATCCAAAGACAGATCGTGCGAAAAAATTTCTCAATTTGTTTGATTTTCATCGTTAATTTTATTTTTTTAAAATATTTATTTAAAAAAATAATATAAGGTTTAAAAATTTAAATTTTTAATCATAAGGATAAAACATGAAAAAAATTTTTCTTTTATCATTTTTGATGGCACTTTTTTTTAGTGCATGCTCAAATTCAAGCTCTAATGAAAATTCCATAGAGAAAATCAAACAGCAAGGTGTAATCCGTATAGGTGTATTTGGCGATAAACCTCCGTTTGGTTACCTAGACGCACAAGGGAAAAATCAAGGTTATGATGTATATTTTGCTAAACGCATAGCAAAAGAGCTTTTAGGAGATGAGTCTAAAGTGCAATTTGTACTTGTTGAAGCAGCAAATAGAGTAGAATTTTTAGAATCAAATAAAGTAGATTTAATCTTAGCAAATTTTACAAAAACCCCAGAAAGAGAAGCTGTGGTTGATTTTGCATTACCTTATATGAAAGTTGCTCTTGGGGTGGTGGCTCCTAAAGGATCAGATATTGAAACTTTAGATGATTTAAAAAATAAAACTTTAATTTTAAATAAAGGCACAACAGCTGATGCGTATTTTACAAAAAATATGCCAGATATTAAAACGATTAAATTTGATCAAAATACAGAAACTTTTGCAGCTTTAATTGGTAAAAGAGGTGATGCGTTAAGTCATGATAATGCATTGCTTTTTGCTTGGGCTAAAGAAAATCCAAATTTTGAAGTAGTGATTAAAGAACTTGGAAATCATGATGTTATAGCTCCTGCTGTAAAAAAAGGTGACGAAGCTATGTTAAATTTTATCAATGATTTGATTTTAAAATTACAAAATGAACAATTTTTCCACAAAGCTTATGATGAAACTTTAAAGCCATTTTTTAGCGATGATATAAAAGCTGATGATGTAGTAATCGAAGGTGGCAAAATTTAATAATGCAAAAAGCTTTTAAAAATACCATCTATGCTTCCTTAGGTGGTATTTTAGAATTTTATGATTTTGTTTTATTTATCTTCTTTGCAAGTGTTTTTGCAAAAATTTTCTTTCCTCAAAATGATGATTTTTGGCCATTAATCTATACTTATGTAGCCTTTGGGGCAGGGTATTTAGCCAGACCTTTTGGTGCTGTTGTTTTAGCGCATTTTGCAGATATAAAAGGGCGTAAGAATGTTTTTTATATTAGCATGCTTTTAATGGTTGTACCAAGTTTTGTTTTGGCCTTTTTACCTACTTATGAAAGCATAGGGCTTTTGGCTACTTTTATGCTTTTTGTTATTAGGATAGCCCAAGGATTAGCTATAGGAGCTGAAGTTAGTGGTGCTTGGATTTTTGTGAGTGAATTTGTGAGTAAAAAAAGACTTGGTTTGGCACTTGGTTTTATTTCAGCGACTTTGACTTTAGGTTTATTGCTTGGAAATTTAGCGACTTTGACTATATATGCGTATTTTGATAAAGAAGAAGTAGAAAGCTTTGCTTGGAGAATTCCTTTTTTTATAGGAGGATTTTTTGGTATATTGGCTTTATTTTTACGCACGAAATTGAATGAAACACCAGCTTTTAAAAATATAAAAGCAAAAGAAAAAATTTTAAATTTCCCACTTTTGCAGGCTTTAAAAACACATAAAAAAAGTATGTTAATATGCGCTTTACTTACTGTGGTTTTAACAAGTGGGGTGGCTACTTTAATGATACTGCCACAATATTTTGAAAGCTTATTAGGAGTTAGTAAAACTACTGCTTTGTTATATCAAAATTTGGCCATAGTGATGATCATACTAGGAAGTTTAGCGCAAGGATATTTAGCAGATTTTTTAGGACATTTTAAAATTTGTTTGATTTTTACTTTACTTTTTGGAATTTTTGGTATAGCTTTTAGCTTTTATAATGAGTGGTTTTTGTTATTTTATTTGCTTGCTTGTTTTGCACAAGGTATTATAGCTTTTGCTCCTATTTTTATGACTCAAATTTTTACCACAGAGTTAAGATCGAGTGGTCTTTCTTTTGCTTATAATATTTCTTATGCGATTTTGGGTTTTATAACCCCTTTTATTGTTAATTTTGTATATAAGGAGTATTTTTATATTTATATTATTTTTATAATTATTGCTAGTTTGCTAAGTATATTTTTAGTAAAAAGCTCTTTTAAAAATTTATAACATTTTTTATTTAAACTTCTATTTTTCAATACATTCAAACTTTTATAATATCTTCTTATTATACTAATATTTTATTATTATTTATAATTAAGCTTAAATTTATAAACATAGTGTTAATATTGCTTTGCTGTTGAAAAGTTGTTTGTAATTTATACTAAAAAAAACATAAAGATAATATTGATGCAGTATCTATAAATATATACAAAAAAAGGATTTACATGTTAAGATTTTTATCCAAAAATCACCTCACGGGGGGGGGGATACGATAATTTTCGTTTTAACTCAAATACTTTAAACCCTTTAAAAAACTATAAAAACTTTAATC
>NZ_JAKMSW010000016.1:0-14524 GCF_025772845.1 Campylobacter sp. CNRCH_2014_2849
TTTCCTCTATATTTTCCTCTATATTTTCCTCTATATTTTCCTCTATATTTTCCTCTAAATCTAAAGCTTGCGTATTTTCATTGTTATCTGTTTCTTGAGTGTCAAAATTTTGCATTAACTCACCATCAAGACCATTAAATTCTTCATCAAGCTCATCAATAGCGGCCAATTCTTCTTTTATCTTATCTTGAGTACTTAGCTCTTCTTCTTCTAGTTGAAAATCATCTATACTTTCATTTTCAAATATTTCTTCAACCATAGGCTCATTTTCTTCTAAAGCCATTTTTTCTTCTTTTTCCTCACCAATAAATTGAGCATCTTCAGGTAAATCATCAAAGCTCATTTCTTTTTCACCTATCTCTTCAACCATAGGTAGTGTATCAAAAGAATCAAATTCAACAGGGGTTTCTTCTATATTTTCTTCTATATTTTCTTCTATATTTTCTTCTATATTTTCTTCTATATTTTCTTCTATATTTTCTTCTATATTTTCTTCTATATTTTCTTTATCTAAACTATCTGAAAAAACTAAATCATCTTCTGTTTTCTCTTCATCTATTAACTCACTTGTTGCATCAAACATATCATCATTTTTTAATCCATCACCTAAATTCTCTTCAAAAAAATCTTCTTGTAAATTTAAATCATCTTCACTCAAATTTTCTTCATGTTCAGACAAATCAATACCTTCTAAAAGTTCATTTCCATCCAAAGGCATATCTTTACCAACAACTTCCTCATCATCAAAATTTAGTTCATCTTCGCTCAAAGCATCTTTTTGAATATCATCCAAAATCCCATCTCCACTTAGAAGATTTATAAAATCGGTAGGTAAAAACGGTTTATACAAACACTCTATACCTTCTTTTTGTTCTAGGTTTCTAGGTAACAAATAAATCAATCTATCACATTTACTTTTTAAATCATCTAAATCAGCCTCAATATCATGATCTATAATAATTACATCATAAAATCCCTCAAGCTCCTCAATATCCTTGAGCTCCTCAAAATCATAACCTAATTTTTGAACCCCCAAACTAATTAATTTTGAAACAGCTATATTGGAATTTATTAGCAAAACCCTCATTATCATCTCCCAAGAATAAAAAATACATTATTTTAAAACATTTTTAATTATTTAATGCTTATATATTAAAAAATAACAACTCCATATGCTCAAAACTTTTTACTATTAAATTTTTAAAATATTGCATCATAATAAGTAAAATAGCAATAAGAACCGCGAAAGACAAAAATATCTTGATAGGATAACCAACCACTAAAAGATTAAATTGCGGCATAGTTTTCATAAGCATGCCAAAAATCACATCTGATAGCAAAGAAATAGCTAAAACAGGAAAAGCCATAGAAAAACCAAGCACAAAAATATTTACCATAGCTTTATTTAAATAAAGCATTAAATTTTCATGTGGATAAAATCCACCTAAACTAATATATTCCAATGAATTAGATATAAAAAGCAAAATCAAATGATGTCCATCAAAAGCTAAAAATACAAGCAAAGCTAATAAATTTAAAACTTGTGAAATTACAGGAGTATTTGCACCTGTTGTGGGATCCATAACACTAGCCATTGAAAAACCCATAGTAAAAGAAATCTGCTCACCTGCCATTTGCAAAATGGCAAAAGTCATTTGCAAAACCATTCCTGCTATCATCCCAAAAATAACTTCACTTAAAAGATATAGAATAAAAAAAGAATCAGGTGTATTATTTTCAAGTTTAGCTAAAGGGTATAAAAACATTGTTAAAAACATTACCAAAGTTGTTTTTACCACCAAGGGAATACTATTATGAGAAAAAAAAGGGAAAAAAACTATCAACCCACTCATTCTAGCAAACAAAAGCATGAAAATAACTACATTTTCATCACCTAAATATTTAACAAATTCCATGGTTGTTTAAGTGAAAAACCTTATCACATTTTTTAGCAAGCTCTTGATCATGCGTAACAAAAATTAAAGCTGCATTATTTTCTTTGATATAATCAATCAAAATATCCATTACATTTAAAGCATTTTTAAAATCTAAATTTCCGGTAGCCTCATCTGCAAAAATAATTTTTGGCTTCTTGCTTAAAACCCTAGCTATACTTACTCTTTGCTGTTGTCCACCGCTTAGTTTTGTGATTTTTTGATTCATTAAATCTGCAATATCAAGTTTTTTTAATAATTCATAATCAATATTCTGCCCACTTAAAACACTCGCAAGTTCTATATTTTCAAAAGCCAAAAAACCTTTAAATAAATAATGCATTTGAAAAATAATACCAAAATCTTTTCTACGAATTTCTAGCAAAGCTTCATCATCTAAGTCGTATAAATCTTGATTATTATAAAAAACTTTTCCCGATTGAGGTTTTAATAAGGTAGATAAAATATGCAAAAGAGTAGATTTACCACATCCACTGCTTCCACATACTGCAATACAATCTTTTGTATTTAAAGTAAAATTTAAATTTTCAAAAAGCGGAATATCAAAACTATGGTTTAAATTTTCCGCTCTTAAAAGTTCCATTTTTAACCAATTTGTGCAGCAACTTCAGCAGCAAAATCTTCAGTTTTCTTTTCTAGGCCCTCACCTACTTCAAAACGAATAAATTCGACTATTTTGATAGTTCCACCTAGTTCCTTTTCTTTATCAGCAATTACTTGTTCGATAGTTTTTTTATCATCCATTACATAAAACTGACCCATTAAAGTAAGTCTGCTATCAAGTTGAGAGTTATCTGCTATAAAACTATTCAACTTACCTGGGATAATATTAGGCCAAATTTTTTCTGGCTTACCTTGTGCTTGAAGTTCAGCCTTAATAGCTTCTTCAGCTGCTTGAATTACCTCTTGAGTTAATTGTTTTCTGCTTGCATATTTTGGAATTTTATGCTCTGGTTTATTAGGATCTTTTAATCTTCTTCTTTCTTCATTTTCTTTTTCTAACTCAGCAACTAAAGCTTTATACTCATTTTCTACAAAATCCATATCAAGCTCTTCATAAGATAAATAACTTGGCTTCATTGCAGCAATATGCATACAAATATGTTTTAAAAATTCTCCACACTTGCTAGCCGTAGCTTCACTATCACAAGCTGCAGCAATAACTACACCAACACGACCATTAGTGTGAATATAACCATTTACTATGCCATTAGCACCTGCTTTTAAAGTAGCAAATCTTCTAACAACTAAATTTTCACCAATAGTTGCAATTTGGCTTTTTAAGTACTCTTCAAATTTAACACCATTAATCTCACTTGAATGTAATTCTTCAACATTTTGAAGACTCTTAGCTTGAATATGTGCTGTTGTATCTTTTGTTAAAGCAATAAATTGTTCATTTTTAGCAACAAAATCTGTTTCTGAGTTAATTTCACTTACAGTTGCACATTTAAAATCATCACTTACTTTTACACTTACTAAACCTTCAGCAGCCAAACGATCAGCTTTTTTATCAGCTTTTCCAAGTCCTTTTTCTCTTAAAAGTTGCACTGCTTTTTCAAAATCACCATCTGTATCTTTTAAAGCATTTTTACAATCCATCATACCTGCGCCAGTACTCTCGCGCAGTTCTTTTACCATTTGTGCAGTGATTTCAGCCATTACTCTTTATCTCCTTCAAAATCTTCTTCACTCATAGCTTCTTCTAAAACTTCTTTTTTCTCTTCTTCAGAAATAGGCTGTTCTTCGCTAACTTCACCATCTTGCTCTCTTAATGCTTTACCTTCATTGATTGCTTCAGCCATTTCTTGACAGAAAAGTTGAACCGAACGAATTGCATCATCATTTCCTGGAATTGGGAAATCAACTAAATCAGGATCGCAGTTTGTATCTAGTGGAGCAACTACAGGGATTTTTAATCTATTAGCTTCTTGTACTGCAATTTTTTCTTTAACAGTATCAATAACAAAAATCATATCAGGTTGAGTTTTCATATATCTAATACCACCAAGATATGCTAGTAATTTTTCTTTTTTTCTAGTAAGCATTAATGCTTCTTTTTTAGTTAAAAGTTTAATACTTCCATCTTCTTCCATTTTTTCTATAACTTCTAATTTTCTAATTGATTGGCGGATAGTTCCAAAATTTGTCATCATACCACCAAGCCATCTGTGATTTACATAAGGCATACCACATTTTTCAGCGTATTCTTTAATCGCTCCACCTGCTTGTTTTTTAGTTCCAACAAATAAAATTGTCTTACCTTCTGCTGCAGCGTCACGAACAATGTTATATGTATATCTAAAATATCTAAGCGTTTTTTGCAAATCAATTACATAAATACCTTTTCTTTCACCAAAAATAAATTTTTTCATTTTTGGATTCCATCTTCTTGTTTGGTGTCCAAAGTGTACACCACACTCTAACAAATCTCTCATGCTTACCATGAAATTCTCCTTGAAATAAAATAATTAGGTTTATTCCTCCGCATTCTTTAACCCATAAGCAACCTAATAAGGAAATTAATGCGTGTGAAATGAAAAAATATTATATCAAATTTTATTTTATATTTAGCTTATTATTGAAGAAAAAGAACGCCACAAGGCGTTCTTTGAGTAAATTAGTGTAGTTTAGACCAAACTGATCTTTTCCAACCTATAGCAAAAATACTTAAGATAGCAAAGAATATCATAATATAAATTCCTGTTTGTTCTCTTTCTTCTTTTTTACTATCACCAACTTTTTCAAGATAACTAATAACTTGAGTTTGTGCTTTTTCATTTAGACCAACTCTTGGCATAGCAGTTCCATGAATTTTCTTTTGAGGTTCATTGATAAAGATTTCAAGATAATGCGCGCCTTTAGAACGAATCATCATAGATAAATCCGGAGGCGTCATACCAAGATAATTTTTTAAATCACTCATATTTGAACTTGAAACAAAACCATCATACTTTACATCATGGCATCTTCCGCAAGCATTTTCAAATGTATGTTTGTTTTTAGCAAAATCAAATTCTTTTGCAATTAAAGCCGTTTTTGCTTGCTCTGAAAGCTCTTGGTTTTTAGCATATTTTTCTTCTAAATCTGCTTTTAATTTTGTATCAAATTCCTTCTCATACTCACTAGCTGTATTTTTAAAGAATGCAATTAAATCTGCTAAATCTTGATTATCTTGTGCTTCATCACCACTTAAAGGATAAGCAGGCATTAAGAATGGATTTTCATCATTAAATTTATGTGAAATTTGCAAAGCCTTAACTGGATCAACAATCAGTGCTGCTAAAAATTTCTCATCATAAATAGCACCCGCATCACTTAAATCAGGAGGTGTTACACCTAAAGAAGAATCTGTAATAGTAGCAGGAATTCCGACGGCTTTCACACCATGACATGCAATACAATTTCCTTCAAAAAGCTCTTTTCCTTTTTGTGCATTACCTTTACTAAAATCAATTTTTGCGATTTTTTCCCATAATTGCTTGGTAGCTTCTTCTTGGCTTTTAGCAAGCTCTAGTGCTTTTTGAGCATTAGCTATAGCTTTTTCACTTCCTGAAGCATTAGCATCTATTGCAGCTTTTTCTTTTAAAGCAACTTCGCCTTTGGTAAATTCTACATCAGCTTTTGCAAAGTCAAAATTAACCGGAGTTGAAGGAGGATTCATCACTGAATGTGCATAAGGCTCAACCCCCCAATAAACTAAACCTGTGAAAAAGACAACTACAAAAAATATTTTTAATTCTCTCATTATTAGCCCCTTTTTCTTTCCATGATAGTAATAATTGGTAAGACTACTAACAATAATAGTAAAAATACCATAGAAGCATAAAATCCTATCCAAGCATTAATTCCCGTTGGAGGAAGCTTTCCATAAACTGTTAGTACAATTAAATCTATCAATAACACCCAAAACCATACAAAAAACATTGGTCTTTCGTGTGCTGGTTTTACAACATCACTTCTATCAAGCCAAGGTAACAAGAAGAAAATAATTTGTGCTATACCAAACGCTGCAAGACCTATATCAAAAGCTTTAATGCTTCCAACATCAAAGAAAAATCCTCTTAAAACTTCATAACTCCATAAGAAATACCACTCAGGATAAATATGAGGAGGTGTTTTTAAAGAATTTGCTGGGTCAAAGTTAATTGGATCCATTGCGAAATTAAATTTAAAACACACCAAATAGAAAAAGAAAATCATAAATAACGCAATATACATAAAATCTTTAGCTAAAAATCCTGGCCAAAAAGGAATAACTTTAGAACCTTTTGTATCACCTGCTAAATATTTTTCAGCTTCCAAATCAAAATCAATTTCTTCTGAAATTTCATTATTTACATGAGGAATTCTTAAAGAATAAAAGTGGAATGCAATAATTGCTAAAATTACAATTGGCAATAAGCACACATGCAGCATAAAAAATCTAGTTAAAGTTGGATCTGATACTGCAAAATCTCCTCTTATCCAAATAACTAATGCATCACCTATAAAAGGAATTCCGCCAAAAAGCTGAGTAATAACTTGAGCAGCCCAAAAACTCATTTGTCCCCAAGGTAACATATACCCACTAAATGCTTCTGCTGAAAATACAACAAACAAAAGCATACCGCTAATCCAAATCATCTCACGACCCTTTTTATAAGAGCCATAATAAATTCCTGTTAACATATGGATATATATGATTAAAAACACAACTGAAGCAGCCACACCATGCATATGACGCCAAAGCCAACCATACTCTACTTCTTGCATGATAGTTTTATTAACACTATCAAAAGCCAAAGCCACATCCGGCTTATAATACATTACTAAAAATAGACCTGAAATAAATAAAATAGCAAAAAGAGTTGTCAAGATAACACCCATTGCCCATAAGAAGTTAATTTGTTTTGGTATCCAATACTGAGCCATTAAAACATTAAAAAGCTTATTTACAGCTAATCTTTGATCAAGCCAATCTATAATACCACTAGCTTTTTTTATCTGTGCCATATCAAGCCTCCGCAATCATTTTTTTATATTCTGGACCTTCTTCACCTAACACTAATTTAGTTCCATCAATTCTAAAAGGAGGAATGTCCAAAGGTCTTGGAGGAGGACCAAATACATTTTTACCACTAGTGTCAAATTCGCCACCGTGGCATGCGCACTTAAACAATTTCTCACTTGGAGCATAAGCTGGAATACAGCCTAAATGCGTGCAAAGACCAATAACTACAGTATATGCAACATCACCCACAATAACATCCCTACTGCTATCTTTTGCCATATCCGCATCTTTTTTTAAGATAAATATAGGCTTTTTACGCCACTCGATTGTTCTTAATTCGCCTTCTTTCATACCAGAAAGATCTACGGTAGTAATACCTGCTGCTTTTACACTTGGGAGCGGATCCCATGTTTTTTTCATTGCAACTAATGAAAAAGCACCACCCACAGCAGCTACCGTTCCAAAGGCAAAGCCCATAAAGCTTCGTCTACTTTCAGATGTAGCCATTTTACTTCCTTTGTTTTGATTTATTTGTTGTAAAGTATAGCAGTTTATCTAAAAAATAATAAATTTTTTCTTTATATAAAAAAGCTTTATTTAAGATATGCAAGTATTTATTTAAAATAACAGAAGTGTATTTATTTTCAAATCAAAACAATAGATAAGTTAATATCATCTATTGTTTTTCATTTTGATATAAATATGCAAAATATCTAAAGCAGCAGGGGTGATGCCACTAATTTGCGAAGCAGCAAAAATAGTTGGCGGATTAAATTTTTGCAGTTTTTCCACCACTTCATTACTCAAACCACTTACACTTTTAAAGTCAAAATTTTCAGGAATTTTTAAGTCATTTAAGTTTTTCATTTTTTCTATTTGTGCTTTTTGCATTGCTATATAATGATAATATTTTGCTTCATTTAAAATTTCATTTAAAGAATACTCATCCATTTTTGCAAACATTTCATCTAGAGCTTTTAATTTTTCTATATTAAAACTCGCTCTTGCAACAATTTTTTGCAAACTTACTATTGAGGTAATTTTTTCTTCTTTAATGCTTTGCAAAAATTCATTATTTTGATTGCTTGGTGTCCATGTAGTTTGAAGTAAAAACTCAAGTCCTTTCCTAACATTTTGCTTTATATTATCAATATATGCATAGTCTTCTTGACTTAAAAGTTTAAAATTATGTCCATATTCTCCAAGTCTTAAAATAGCATTTTCTTCTCTTAAGAGCAGTCTATATTCAGCTCTTGAAGTAAACATTCTATAAGGCTCTTTTGTGCCTTTCATTACTAAATCATCGATTAATACCCCTATATAAGCCTCATCGCGTCTTAATACAAAAGGCTCTTTTTCATCAATTGCTAAAACCGCGTTCACTCCTGCCATAAAACCTTGTGCAGCTGCTTCTTCATAACCAGTAGTTCCGTTAATTTGCCCAGCACAATACAAATTTTTAATCTTTTTAGTTTCTAAAGTATGTTTTAACTCCGTTGGATCAATATAATCATACTCTATGGCATAACCAAAACGCGTGATTTTAGCATTTTCAAAACCTTTTATACTTCTTAACATCGCAATTTGCACTTCATAAGGAAGTGAAGTAGAAAAGCCATTAATATAATATTCAGTAGCATCTTTAGTTTGTGGCTCTATAAATAAATGATGACTTTCTTTATCACCAAAACGATTAATCTTATCTTCTATGGAAGGACAATATCTTGGACCTATACCTTCAATTTGTCCTGTAAAAAGCGGAGCGCGGTAAAAGTTACTTTTTATAATCTCATGTGTTTTTAAATTTGTTCTTGCTATATAACATGGAAGTTGATTGGGCTTGAAATTTTTTGTTTTAAAACTAAAGGCCTTAGGGTTTTCATCTCCGGGTTGAATTTCTAAAACACTAAAATCAATACTTTTAGCATCTACTCTTGGACAAGTTCCTGTTTTTAACCTCCCTACTTTTAAACCACTTTGTTTTAAATACTCACCCAAATTTACAGACGCAAGCTCACCTACCCTACCTGCTTGAAGCTTAGTTTCACCTATATGGATAAGTCCATTTAAAAAAGTTCCTGTTGTAAGTATGATTTTTTTAGCAAAATATGTATTTTCTAAATTAGTTTTAACGCCCTTAACTTCATCATTTTTTATAAGTAAAGACAAAGCTTGCTCTTGAGAGATTTCTAAATTTTCAAGTTTTAAAAGCTTATTTCTAGCACAAATTCTATAAGCGTCCATATCAATTTGTGCTCTACTTCCGCGAACTGCAACACCTTTGCTTTCATTTAAAATTCTAAATTGAATTCCAGCCTCATCGGTAATTTGTCCCATAAGTCCACCCATAGCATCAAGCTCTTTTACCAAATGTCCTTTTGCTAAGCCGCCTATAGCAGGATTACAACTTGCAGCACCAATTTGCTCGATTAAAGTAGTTAAAAGTAAAGTTTTTTTGCCCATTCTAGCAGCCCCGGCACTAGCTTCAACTCCAGCATGCCCGCCACCTATTACGATTATATCATACATATTTTGACCTCATTTTTATAAAAAAGGCAAAAATTATATAATATTTTTTAAAATAAAACACTAAAAATACTTTTTGAAATTTAAAAGTTTTGGATAAAATCTCATAAAAATTAAAGGTATTGAATGTTTAATGGATTAATCCGCGAATTAGCCTTTGTCAAATCATATCAAAACAACACTTTAAGATTAAAAGCAAGTTACAAACCAAAACTAGGCGATAGTATAGCAGTTAATGGTGCGTGCTTGAGTGTAACAAAACTTTTTGATGATGGCTTTAATCTTGAACTTTCTTATGAAACAAGAACTCATATAGCTATTGAAAATTTAAAAGACTATGTGCATATTGAACCTGCATTAGCTTATGGCGATAGAATAGATGGGCATTTAATGCAAGGACACATTGATGGTATTGGCGAAATTACTAATATTTCTAAAAAAGAAAACGGAGTTGATTTTTATATTAAATGCCCTGATAATATACAAATTTATATGGCAAATAAAGCAAGCGTAGCTATAGATGGAGTAAGTTTAACTATCAATGAAGTTTTAAAAGATAGCATTCGTTTGACTATTATTCCTATAACCTTTAATGAAACCTTGTTTAAAAATTACACCATAGGAAGACGCGTCAATATAGAAAGTGATCTTTTAGCAAGATATATACACAGACAATTAAATTATAAAAAAGAAATCTCATGGCAACAAATAGACAAGATTACATCACTTTATTAGAAAATGATTTTGTAAAAGCTTTTGTAGCCTTTAATCAAGATTATAATATTTTTAGAGCAAAAATTTGTAATAATATTTTTCCTCGGGAAAATTCTATAAAAAAGTGCGTATTTTTAAATCAAATTCATTCTAATATCATCACTCAGTATAATAAAAATTTTCATTTTAACGCCGATGGGATGATTAGCAATGAAAAAAATATAGCTTTGTGTATTTTAAGTGCTGATTGCCTGCCTTTGCTTTTATATGATGATAAAAATAAAACCATAGCAGCTTTGCATTCAGGCAGAAAAGGTTGTTTTGAAAATATCTTAAAAGAAGCTGTTTTGAAAATGCAAGAAAGTTTTAACACTCAAACCAAGAATTTAAAACTCATCATTTCAGCAGGAATTTGTGCTAAAAATTATGAAATTAATGGCGAGGTTTTAAACCACAGCAAAGAAAATTTTGCGCATTTTTTACATGAAAATAAGCTTGATTTAAAAGCATTAGTTAAATTTCAAGCAAAAGAATTAGGTATTAATGATATTTTTGATATCAATCTTTGCACCTTTGATGATGAGAGATTTTTTTCTTATAGAAAAAATCAAACTCCAAAGCGCATTGTTAGCGTGATTTATTTAAAGGATTAAAATGTATGAAGTAAAAAATCTACTTGCTTTAAAAATTCTACAAAAAGCTAGAGAATTTGGCGATAATGACTTAAGCAATGAACTTTTAATCACTCAAATGCTAAATCATACCCCACAAACTCTAAATCAAAACGATACTAAAAATTTAAATGAATTTATCACAACGCTTATAAATGCTAAAGAAAAAGCTAAAATGAGCAATAAATAATTTTAATTTTTCCAAGTTAAAATAAATTTTGTTCCTTTCTTTAACTCACTTTCTACTTTTATTTTTATATTATGTTCTTTACAAATTTTATCCACCAAAGAAAGTCCTATACCAAAACCACCTTGATTTTCATTAAATCTTGAATAACGCTCAAAAATATTAGCCAAATTTTCCTTTGCTATGCCACAACCACTATCTGCTATTATAAGTTTTTGCTCTAAAAGTGCTATTTTAATATGTCCATTTTTTATATTATATTTTATAGCGTTATTAACAAGATTATCAAACATTTTAAAAAATTGCTCTTTATTAGCATAAATTTTTCCATTATCCTCTAAAACAAGTTCTAAGTCAATATTTTTTTGCTCTAAAAATATCTTAAAATACTCCATTCTTTCTTTAATCAAATTTTTTAAAAATATCCAATCTTTTTTTGCTTCATAAGCTTGAGAAAAATTTAAAAAAGTTAAATCTGAATACAAATGACTCAAAGTCAAAGCAGCTATTTTTACACGCTTTAAAACCTTAATTTCTTCAAAATTCTTTTTTCTTTCTAAACTCTCTACACTCATTAATATTGCACTAATTGGGGTATTAATCTCATGAGTGGTATCTTTTATAAAATTATTTAAAAACCTTATTCTTGCTTCTAAAGGCTTGAGTGCAAATTTAAGTATTAAATATCCTACCAAACTAACAAAAATCAAAGAAAGTACCATAGCTAAAGCAACTTTAAATCTTATAAATCCAAGTTCTTTAGAAATATCATCACCTTGTATTAAAACTCTTAAACGATTTACATCTCCTAATATTTCTAAAGCACTTTGATTTTGATTATCAGCAAGTAACAAGCTATTTAAATTTATATCAGCTACATAAATCAAAGTGTTATTGTTATAAATATTCGCATTATTTGATTTAAAAAAAGTTGTTTGAGCGGGTAAATCAAGATTAGAAAAATAAACCTTAGTTCTATCAAATATTGCAAATTTTATATTAGAAATTTGAGCTATTTTCTTAGCACTTTTTTCTATGGGTTCAAAACGCGATTTTTCCATTTGCAAAATCACAAAACGATGTTCTTGTCTTAGCTTTATGCTATATTCACTTATTAAATCTTCTATTAACTTAGCATACCATATACCAAAAAGCACTATAAGAATACTTCCTATACTTACTAAATACAAAGAAAGAATTTGCCATGCAACGCGCTTGGCTTCATGCATAACAATACCCTCTTCCTCTTTGATTGATAATGCTTTCTTTTCCTAAAATTTTTCGTAAATTTTTCACATAAGCTCTCAGACTAAGCTCACTTGGCTCTTGATCATATTCCCAAATTTCTTCAAAAATATAAGCAGTATCTATAAATTTACCTTTATTTTTCAAAAGTAATGATAAAAGTTTTAATTCTTTTAAGGGTAAAGACAATGGCTTATCGTTTTGATATAAAGTTTGCGATATAAAAGCAAATTTAAAACCATTTCCCAAGTCCTCATAATCTTCATTTTTATGCGCAAAAGAACGCTTTAAAATAGCATTAATCCTTATTTTTAACTCCTGCAATTCAAAAGGCTTTTTGATATAATCATCACAACCACATTCAAATCCTTGTTGTAAATCCATAGTAGTATTTAAAGAGGTCATAAAAATAGCTGGGGTATATCTACCTGCTTCTCTTAAATTTTTAAGCACACTAAAACCATCTCCTAAAGGGACTTTTACATCCAAAATCCATAAATCAAAATTTTTCTCATAAGCTTTATCTTGTGCATCTTGAGCATTATCCACCAAAACCACTTCAAAGCCTTCTTCTTCTAAAAACTCACTAACAATTTCCCCTAAGTTAATATCATCTTCTAGTAAAAGAATTTGCGTAGCCATTTTAAGCCTTTTATGCTATTTTAATTTGGATTATTATATTTTTTTTATGTAAATTTAGTGTGAATTTAGCATATTTAAAGGCAAGTATTTATAAAATATTAACTATTTTATTGAATTTAGGATTTTATTATGTTGCCAAATTGGGATCAAAAATATAGTATTAATAATGAAAAAATTGACGAACAACATAAAAAACTTTTTGAACTTGCTGCCAAAGTGGAAGAAATTTCAGATAGGCCAGTTTATCAAGTCGAGCTTAAAAAGATAGTTGCTGAATTTTTTCACTATATTAAAATTCATTTTCAAGATGAAGAATCCTATATGGCTGAGATTAATTACCCTTATCTAAATCAACACAAACTCATGCATAAACAAATCACAAAATCCATGATAAAACTTATACAAAGTATAAAAAGTACAAATGATTTAAAAGAAAAATTATATATAGTAGTTAATTCATGGTTGATAGAACACATCATTCAGCATGATATGATGATAGAACATTGGCGTCAAAACACCCAAGCAAAGAATTCTTCAGATACTTTTGAAGAAGAAACTCCAAAACCAAAAAAATTCTTATATCAATGTCAATGCGAAGGAAAAACACACAAGGTTCCTTATGATATTCATTTAAAAATGCAATATTCTAAAGTGCAGTTTAAATGTAAAGAATGCTCTGCGAATTTAATACAATACAAAGAAAAAATAGAAATCTAATAAAAATTAATAATAATTTAAAATATAGTAAACTATAATGCTTATAAAACTCTTCTAAATATAAACAAGGAGCTAACATGCTACCAAAATGGTGTAGTAAATATAGTATCCATAATGAAGAAATTGACAGACAGCATAAAAAACTTTTTGAACTTGCTGCAAATGTCGAGATGATTTCAGATAAACCTGTCCATAAAGGACAAATTAAATTTTTACTTGCAGATTTTTTTAATTATATGAAAGAACATTTTGCCGAAGAAGAAAAATACATGGCAAAAATAGGTTATCCTGAACTTTCTAACCATCAAAAAATTCACAAAAGTATCATCCAATCTATGATTGATTTAATTCAAAATCTCAAAAGCACAAATGATCTCAAAGAAAAACTTAATGTCATTGCATCAAAATGGCTTTTAGAACATATTTTAAGAGAAGATATGAAGATAGAAAAATGGCATCAAGCACAACTAAATAAAAATGCCAATACTACAACTTTTCAAGAAAATCAAGAAATTTATGAATATATTTGCTCTTGTGTAAATAAAATTCACAAAGTTCCTTGCGAAATTCACCAAAAAATTCAATTAAACAATGCAAGTTACAAATGTAAAACTTGTCAAGAAGCTATCAAACTAAAATAAAGGTTATAAAATGAATAAACGCTACACTTTAACTCTTCCATTAGAGCTTTATGAACGCTTAAATCAAACTGCGAAATTTTCTAAAAAGAAAAAAGCTGAAATTTTACGCAATGCTTTAGAAAATTATCTTGATGAAATAGAAGACTTTGCTCCAGCCATAGAAGCTTTAGAAGATTTAAAAATTGGAAATAGTAAAAAGTTAGATAACATTATAAAAAAATTAAAATGTTAAC
>NZ_JAKMSW010000017.1:0-13807 GCF_025772845.1 Campylobacter sp. CNRCH_2014_2849
TTGTAATTGATTTAAAAAATAGCAAGATTTTAAAAGCAATACAAGAGAGATGTTTTAAAGAATTTGGGTAATGTAACTAGGTTTAATAGATATATGCTTTTAAAACAAGGTTTTACAAATCCAAATTCACAAGATGAAGTTTTATATGATGATATTAAATCAATAACATAGATTGATATAAAGGTTTATATCAATCTGGATATAAATTTTAAATAAAATTTACCAAGAAGCTTTTTTATAAAGACTATATATTTTTTAAAAAAGTATTTTTAAACCAAAGTTTTTACTATGATAATAAAACCTATCATTTAAGAAATTAAACTTAAAAAATGAAAATTTGATTATCAAAATTCCTAGTGATTTTTCAAAGCTTTAGAAAATATTATAAAGTATGATAATAGCTCACATAGTATAATTAGTTTTATCTATGAAAAAGATTTATACCTAATATATAATTTAGGTGTAAAATAAATTATTATTATTATGGTTGTTTATATAATATACAAAAAGCTATTTTTGAAAATATAAAAACTCTTTTTTAATATTTTGAATATAATTTGCCAAAAAAACACTCGGGAGTAAAAAATAAATGGTGGATTTAGCAGGACTCGAACCTGCGACCAACCGGTTATGAGCCGGTTGCTCTAACCAACTGAGCTATAAATCCGCCAGAAGTTAAAATAAAAATGTTATTATATCTTTATTTCCTTAATTTAAATTTAGAATTTTATTTTTACCGCTTTTTCTATTGCTAAATATCTAAAGGTTATTAAATTTTGTAAAATTCCAAAGAAAATCATAAAAGTAGCAAAAGAACTTCCCCCATGACTAAAAAATGGCATAGGTATACCAACAACAGGAGCAAAACCTATGGTCATTGATATATTTACCGCTACATATATGAAAATAAACAAAGCAATGCAATTTGTCACCACTCTTGTAAAATAATCATCTTTGAGCTTATAATTTAAACTCAATAAATGAAAAATGAGTAAGGTGTAAAGTAGTATGATTACAACTGCACCGATAAAACCAAATCTTTCAGACAAATATGCAAAGATAAAATCACTCGTAGAAATAGGTAAAAATTTAAAATGTGTTTGTGTAGCTTCATCTGCTTTTTTTCCGCTCAAACCACCGCTTCCTATTGCAATGATGGATTGTTTTACATGGTAACTTGGTTCTTCAGCTAAGAAATCATGAATTCTTTGTTTTTGATAAGGCTTTAAAAAATCACTATAAATAATAGGTGAGGCTATGGCTATAGCTAAAAAAATACTAAGCCAAATTTTATAATTTACTCCTATGATAAAAAGCGTTCCAAAGCCTACTATTAAAAGCACCAAAGCTGTTCCCAAATCAGGTTCTCCTGCTATAAGTAAAAATGGAAGTAAAATATAAAAACTTAGCTTTAAAAATTGTTTTAAGCCATAGCCATTAGGCGGTGGAGGATTTTGATAAATCAAATAAGCTAACATTAAAATAAAAGAGGGCTTAAAAATTTCAGAAGGTTGTATGGTAAAATGCGTAAAAGGTATTTCAAGCCATCTTCTAGCTCCAAGTTTTTCAACACCAAAAATATCCACACTTAAAAGTAAAGCTATATTAATCCAATATAACACAGGTATAAGCCACATTAGTCTTCTTAAGGGTAAAAAGAAAAAAAACGCAAATCCTGCAAAACCCACTAAAGTATAGATAAATTGTTTTTCAGCTAAGCGCGTATTTGCCTCATAAATTAAAAGAAAAGATATAGCTATGATAGGTAACACTAAAAGAGGTTGTACAAAGTCAAAATGTGTTAAAATTCTTCTATCAAGTTTTATCAAAGCTACCCTTTTTATAAAATATTACATAATTATATGCTAAAATTGCAAATTTTATCACAAGGAAATATAATATGCTAAAAATTTCATCACTTTGTGAAGAAAGATTGGATGTTTTTTTATCAGATATACTTAAGCAAAGTCGTTCGCAAGTTGCTAAACTAATCAAAGAAAACTGCATATATATTAATGAAAAAATAGAAAATAAAAGTTCTAAAAAAATAAAACAAAAAGATGAAATAAGTATTTTTTTACCTTTAGTAAAAGAAGCCAAAGAAAGCTACACGCCTGAGTTTGATATAGAAATTTTATATGAAGATGATGATGTTTTGGTTTTAAACAAAGCTCCTAATGTTGTCGTGCATGGTGCAAGTAGTGTTAAAGAAGCGACTTTGGTGGATTGGCTTTTGCATAAGGGTTATGCTTTATCAAATTTAAATGGAGAACATAGAGCAGGGCTTGTGCATAGACTTGATAAGGGCACAAGTGGAGCTATCATCATAGCTAAAAACAATCAAGCACATCAATTTTTAGCAAATCAGCTTTTGGATAAAAGCATGGGTAGATTTTATCTTGCTTTGAGTGAATTGCCTTTGAAAAATGATAAAATGAGTAATGAAAAAGCTATTATGCGTTGTCCTAGCAATAGGCTTAAAAAAATTACTACAAATACTAAAAATCCTTTAGCAAAAAATGCAAAAACAGATTTTATAAATTTATTAAGCGCTAAAAATTGCTCTTTGATAGCTGCTAAGTTATACACAGGAAGAACTCATCAAATCAGGGTGCATTTAGCAGATTTTAATCGATATATTTTAGGAGATCAATTATACGGATATAAAGGAAAAATAAAGTATAATAGAGTAATGCTTCATGCGTATTTGATTTATTTTATTCATCCTAGGACTAAAGAGTTGATGTTTGTAAAAGCTCCTATGTTTGATGATTTTTATCAAATTTTAAAAGAAAATTTTACACAAGGAGAGATAGATGAAAAAACTTCATTGGATTATCTTAAGTTCTGCTTTAGCTTTTAGTGCTTGTAGCGTAAGTTCACCGCAAATTGCTCAAGTAAATGATACTTTACCAAAAATATCAAGTATTAAAAGTATAAGTGATATTACAAGTATAGCGTTTGAATGGGAACCTTTGTATGATCAAAATATAGCAGGTTATTATATTTATAGAGCAAATGCAGCTGGTGCACCTATGGAGCTTATAGCAAAAATCAAAAATAAATTTCAAACTCACTATACTGATACAAATTTAGCACCAAATACAAGATATTATTATTCTATGAAAACCTTTAATGAACTTGGACAAGTTTCTCAAGATGGTGTAAGTATAGAAGCTTTTACAAATAGAGTGATTGATCCAGTGCCTTTTGTGCAAGCTATTGTTGGTTTGCCAAATCGTGTAAAAATAGTTTGGAGACCACACCCTGATGTAAGAGTAAATTCATACATCATTGAGCGTGCAAATATGAAAGATATGAAATTTAAAGAATTAGCTAGAATCAAAAATCGCTTAAGTGCTGAATATATAGATGATTCGCTAAAACCTGATGAAAGTTTTCAATATAGAATCATAGCTTTAACTTATGATGGTATTAAAAGCACTCCAAGTAAAATAGTAGAATCAACTACCAAAGCCCTTCCTCCTATGGTAAGTAATTTACAAGCAAGTAAAGACGCACCAAGAAAAATTATTTTAACTTGGGATAAAATTGATTATGCTGATTTTGCTTATTATAAAATTTATTCAAGTTCAACTACTTTTTTACCTTTTAGTGTGGTAGCTAAAACTTCTGAAAATACTTATGAAGATGTGGTTAAAGGTGTGGCTGAAAAAAGATATTATAAAGTTAGTATGGTCGATAAAGATGGCCTAGAAAGTCCTATAGCAAGTGAGCCTGTGGAAGGTATTACCCTAGGAGCACCATTAGCGCCAAGTATTGTTTTGTGTGCTGTTGAAGATGATGGTATTAGAGTAGAGTGGATTGATAATGATGATAGAGCTAAAGAATACATAGTTAAAAGAAGTGGTGGTGGAAGTAATGCTGTGTTTAAAGAGATTAAATCTAAACAATTAAAAGATATTACTGCAGCTCCTGGAAAAGTATATAGTTATGAAGTTATTGCTATCGATGCAAATGGCATAGAATCAAAAGCTTCTGATAAATTTACAGCAGTAAAATAATGCCAAATTTTAAGTGTAAAATTTTAAAAGAAATTCAACTTCCTTTTGAAAAAGATGGAGTTGAATTCTTATGGCTTGCTAAAGGTGAAAATGTTGATTTGCTTTTTACGCGTATAAACCAAGAAAAATTTTTTTTACAAATTAAAAAAGATGAAAAAAGTCAAGAATGGCTTATAAAGGGTGAAAAACATACTAAGCCTTCGCAAATTGGGTATTTGCAAAAGGCTTTACTTGTATTTAAAGAAAATTTTACTCAAGATGTAGTTTGTGAAGCTGTGGCGCTAAAACACACAAGGTTAATCCAAAAAACACCTTTAATTGCTAATGATTTAAAAGAAATTTTAGAACAAATAAAAAATAAAAAACAAATTTATATTGAAATAGGTTTTGGAAGCGGTAGACATTTGCTTTATCAAGCTAGGCAAAATCCTAATGTACTGATAATTGGTATAGAAATTTACACTCCTGCATTAGAACAAGTAGCTAAACTTGCTTTAAGTGAAAATTTAAACAATGTTTTATTAATAGAAACTGATGCAAGATTATTATTAAGCGTACTTGAATCTAATCTTGTGGATAAAATCTTTTTGCATTTTCCTGTTCCTTGGGATAAAAAGCCTCACCGTAGAGTAGTGGGGTTAAATTTTGCAAATGAATGCGCTAGGGTTTTAAAAGAAGATGGACAATTTGAACTTAGAACGGATAGTTTTTTGTATTTTGATTTTACTTTGGAGACTTTTTTAACTTTCTCACATTTAAAAGCTTTAATCAAAAAAAATGAAAATTTAGAAATTTCAAGTAAATATGAAGATCGTTGGAAAAGACAAAATAAAGATATATATGATTTAATCATTAGTGGTTTTAGCAAGAGTAAAAGCTTGAATAAAAATCAAAAATTTGCTATTGAGGATTTAAAATTAAATACAAAAGAATTAGCTTGTATAAAAAAGAATTTTAAAAATGAAGTTTTTAAAGGCGAAGATTTTTTCTTGCATTTTGAAAAAATGTATATTAAAGATGAAGAACTTGTTATTAAAATAGCTTTTGGTGCTTTTTATAAACCTGAACATGTTTATATAGTATTAAACTTACAAAAGATAGAATTTATCTTTGAGCAACCTTTTAAAACTAAAGAAAATTTAAAAGCTATAGAAAAATTAAGAGAAATATTGTATTCTTATATTAAATAATAATGATTTAAATAATTATCAAACAAATGATAAGGAAAAAGCAGTGATGATAGAAGCCAAAAAGCTTTGTCTTGGTTATGATGAGCTTGTTATAGAAAATGCTAGTTTTTCGCTAAAAGATAATGATTTTGTTTTTATCACAGGAAAAAGTGGTAGTGGAAAATCAACTTTGTTAAAATCTTTTTATGGGGATTTGGAGCCAATAAGTGGAAATTTAAAGGTTTGCAATAATGATTTAGTGGATATTTCTAATGCTGAACTTTTGCAGCTTAGGCAAAAAATAGGAATTATTTTTCAAGATTATCGTTTGGTTCAAGAATTTAGTGTAGAAAAAAATGTAATGTTACCTTTGATGATTAAAGGTTATAGTAAAAATGTATGTAAAGAACAAGCTGCAAAGCTTTTAAAGCATGTAAATTTAACTTTCAAAGCTGATAAAAAGCCAGCTCAACTTTCAGGTGGAGAGCAGCAACGCGTGGCTATGGCAAGAGCCCTAGCACATAATCCAAAATTACTCTTATGCGATGAGCCAACGGGAAATTTAGATGAGTATTCTTCAGATATTATATGGACTTTATTAAAATCAGCTAGAGAAATACTTGGAACTTGCGTGGTAGTTGTCACACATAGAATTCCTACTAATTTAAGACTTGATTATCGTCGTTTTAATATAGAAAATGGGAGAATGAATGAAATCTTTTAAAAATCATCTTTCTTTGATATTTGCTTTAATGGTGATGATGTTTGCTTTTGAGTTTTTGATTATCACAAATAAAACTATTGAATATTATGAAAAACTTTTAAATAAAGACTATAATATCATTTTAGTAGGAAAAACTCACTTAGATAAAAAAAGCTTAGAAGAGCAGGTTAGTCATTTTCAGTCTTTAGAAATTTTAAATCCAAATGAAATGATAGATAGACTTAAAAATGATATATCAGCTAAAAACATAGAGGTTTTAAAGGCTACATTGCCAAAATTTTATACTTTGAAGCTTAATAAGCTTTTGTCAGAAGATGAGTTAAACATTTTAAAAGATAAACTTTTAAAAAATCCTAACATTACTAGAGTGGAGACTTTTGCAAAAACGCATACAAAAATTTATAAACTTTTAGTTTTAGTGAAATTTTTATTATGGTTTTTCTTGTTTATTATAATATTGCTTAGTTTTGTATTATTGCTTAAACAAATGAAAATTTGGCTTTTCGAGCATACTCAAAGAGTGGAAATCATGTGCTTGCTTGGCGCCCCATTTTGGTTTAGATCTTTTATGCTTTATAAGATAGTTTTTATTGATTGTTTTATAGCGTTTTTATTGCTTGTATTATTTTTTACCCAAGTTTATGATCTTGAATCCATTAAACTAGCTTTACAAAGTGTAGACATTAGCTTACCTAAAATAAGTATTTTCACGCATTTATTTTTGATTTTTTTAGCAATGCTTTGTGTTTGTTTTGCTTGTGTGAATTTTGTGATGTTTAAGGTTAGAAAATGAAAAAATGCTTTTTGCTTTTTTTATTTTCCTTTTCTGTTTTATTTGCAAATGAAATTGCACAAAAGCAAAAAGATATTAAAGAAAATGAACGCATAGTAAAGCAATTATCTAAAAAATTAGAAGATTTAGCTAGTGAAATTTTAGATAATGAGAAAAATTTAAAAAAAATTGCTTCAGAAATTAGCATCTTAACTTCAAAAACTTCTAAACTTGAAGGATCTGTGAAAACTCAAATAAAAGCATTAGAACAGCTTAATGCACAAAATAAAGATCTTTTGCAAAATAAAAATAAGATCGAAGGAAAAATAATTGATTTAATTGCTAAAGATTTTGCTTATGATTTAGCAATCCCTAAAAATTATATTGAAAGTGAAGATAGTATTATTGCTTTGGAGTTAGTTGGGGTTTTGGATAAAATTTTCAAAGAAGAATTTTATCAAATTTCAAAAGATTATGAAGATGTGAGCAAAAAAATAGAAGAAAAGCAAAGACAAATTACTACAATTAATAATAATTTAAAAGTTTATAAAGATCAAATTGATGAGCTCAAAAACCTTAGAAAAAAACAAGAGCAAGAAATAGCTAAACAAAAAACTGATAAAGAAATTTATACTAGAAAACTTTCTAATTTGCAAGCCCAACAGCAAGAATTAAGAAAAACACTCAATAAATTAAAAATTATCAAAGAAAAAGAAGAAGAAAAATTAGCACAAAAAAAGGATGATCAAAAGCCAAATTCAAACATAAAACAAGTAGGTTCAAGCTATCAAACAAGCAGTGTTAAGCGATATAATGGTCCTAAGACAATAGCTCCTTTAGAATCTTATACAGTAAAGCAAAAATTTGGAAATTATATAGATCCTATTTATAATATTAAGATCTATAATGAAAATGTAGTTTTAAAAAGTGATAGTGCTAATGCTGCGGTAAGAAATGTCTTAGATGGAAAAGTAGTTTTTGCAAAAGCAACTCCAACTTTAAAGCAAGTTGTGATTGTTGAAAATAAAGATGGTATACATACTATTTATGCACATTTAGATAAAATTGCTCCTGGGGTTAAAGTAGGTAGAAATATCAAGAAAGGTTATATTATAGGTAGGGTTGAAAGTGATTTAACTTTTGAAGTAACCCAAAAGAATTTTCATATCAATCCTTTGGAAATGATTAAATAAATTAGTTTTTTTTAATGCGAATTTTGATATAGTTTTAAATCAAAGGAGAAATTTAATGAACAATAAAAGAAAAAGAGTATTGGTTAAATTTTCTGGAGAAGCTTTGGCCGGAGAAAATGGATTTGGTATAGAAAATTCTATTTTAAAATATATAGCTTCTGAAATAAAAAGTTTGATTCATGAAAATGTTGAAGTAGGTATTGTAATAGGTGGTGGTAATATCATTAGAGGGGTATCTGCTGCAAGAGATGGACTGATAAAAAGAACAAGTGGCGATCATATGGGTATGCTTGCTACTGTAATTAATTCTATAGCTATGCAAGAAGCATTAGAAAGTGCTGGACTTGATGTGAGGGTTCAAAGTGCTATCCAAATGGAAGCATTTTGCGAAACATATATTATGAGAAGAGCACATAGACATTTAGAAAAAGGACGCATAGTTATTTTTGCTTGTGGTACTGGCAATCCTTATTTTACTACAGATACTGCTGCAACTTTAAGAGCGGTTGAAATTCAAGCAGATATGATCATTAAAGCAACTAAGGTAGATGGAATTTATAATAAAGATCCTAAAAAATTTGATGATGCTATTATGCTTAATGAGTTAAGTTATGAAAGAGCTTTACATGATAATATAAAAGTTATGGATGATACGGCAATAGCCCTAGCTAAAGATAATGCTTTACCTATTGTGGTATGTAATATGTTTAAAGAAGGAAATTTATTAAAAATTATCCAAGGCGATATGAGCTTATGCTCTATTGTTAAAAATCAAGATTAAAGGTAAAAAATGAGAGTAGAACAAATAGCTGCAAAGGCATTAAAAAAATTAAAAGATGATAGATATAAATTAGCTCTTGTAGTAGCTAAAAGAGCTGAAGAGCTTGCAAATGGCGCAGAGCCTTTAGTAAATTTAGATAAAAATAAATATAAATATACTGATATTGCTTTATATGAAATAGCAGAAGATAAAATCGTATTAGAGGGATTTATTGAAGCTGGTAAATGATGAGTTATTGCTAGATAAACTTGTTGATGATGTAAAAAATTGCAAGGATTTACAAAGAGCAAAAGAAATTCTTTTTATGGTTTTTCCACAATCTGCTGTTTTGGAAAAAGCAGTGGAGTTTTGTATCCAAAAACACGAAGGACAATTTAGAAAGAGTGGAGAACCTTATGCGGTTCATCCTATATTGGTAGCTTCTTTTGTAGCTTTTTTGAGTCCTATACAATCTATGATTATAGCCGCATTATTACATGATGTATTAGAAGATACAAATTGTAATGAAGAAGAGTTAAATGCAAATTTTGGCGAAGAAGTAACAAAATTAGTTCAAGGTTTAACTAAAATAGTTAGTATTAGAGAAGATCATCTTACTCATTCTAATTCCAATGAGAAACTTGCAAAATCTGCTCTGACTTTTAGAAACATGCTTTTAGCGGGTGTTGAAGATGTAAGTGTGCTTGTAATAAAGCTTTGTGATAGATTACACAATATGCTTACCTTAAATTATTTACGAGAAGATAAGCAAAAAAGAATTAGCGAAGAAACCTTGGTGGTATATGCACCTATAGCTCATAGACTTGGAATTTCAAGTATAAAGAATTTACTTGAGGATTTAAGTTTTAAATTTTTGCTTCCTGATGAATATGCACAAATTGATAATTATATAAATGCAAAAGATCAACAAATTCAACTTGGATTTAATGAATTTATTTCAAAAATAGAAATGTTATTTTTGGAAAATGGGTTTAGACAAGGTAGTTTTGTTATACATAAAAGAATTAAACATAATTATTCTATTTATTTAAAGATGCAAAGAAAAGGTGTAGGGCTTGATGAAGTTTTAGACCTTTTGGGTGTAAGAATTTTGGTTGAAAAAGTTTATGATTGTTATTTGGCTTTAGGAATTTTACATACGCATTTTAATCCTTTGATTTCAAGATTTAAAGACTATATAGCCTTGCCAAAACAAAATGGCTATCAAACCTTACATACAACACTTTTTGATGCAAAAAATATTATAGAGGCTCAAATTCGCACCTTTGATATGCACAAAACTGCTGAATTTGGCGTTGCAGCACATTGGAAATATAAAGAAGGAAATATTGCAACACCAAATTTAGATTGGCTTGAAGATATTTCTATGCATGGTAAAGAAGAAGGAAATAATATACAAGATTGTGATGCTATTGAGCTTTATGAATACGCAAAGGATAGTTTATATATTGAGGATATAGCAGTATATTCTCCTAAAGGTGAAATTTTTACCTTACCGCGTGGAGCTACGGCTTTGGATTTTGCATATGAGGTTCATACTAAAGTAGGACTTCATGCAAAAACCGCCTTTGTAAATCGTATGAGAGTCCCGCTTTTAACTGTGCTTAAAAATGGAGATATAGTTAGTATTGAAACTTCAGAGGAAGAATTTTTTAGATGCTCTTGGATAG
Source organism: Campylobacter sp. CNRCH_2014_2849 (assembly GCF_025772845.1). Taxonomy (NCBI): domain Bacteria; kingdom Pseudomonadati; phylum Campylobacterota; class Epsilonproteobacteria; order Campylobacterales; family Campylobacteraceae; genus Campylobacter; species Campylobacter sp. CNRCH_2014_2849. The sequence goes on from NZ_JAKMSW010000017.1 coordinate 10,335, forward strand.
ATAGTGTTAAAACAGGAAAAGCTAGAGCTAGTATAAGAGATTTTTGTAAGCAAAAGAAAAAAGAATTAAACAATAAAATCGCCATTAATCTTTTATCTACGGCATTTAATAAAGATTCTAAACTTATAGAAGAATGGCTTGAAAAAGAAAAATTTAATAAAAAACTCAGACAAATTGCTTTAGATTTTAATTATTTTAAAGAGGTAATTATAGCTCTTAGAAAATATGTAGGACAAAATCAAGCAGCTAAATTTGAACAAAATGAACAAAAATTTGAAAGCATAGTGATTGGTTCTAATTATAAAATAACTACGATTAATTTTGATTATTGTTGTAGACCTAAAAGAGGAGATGAAATCATTGCTTTTAGACATTCAACTAGTGCTACAATACACCATAAACTTTGCGAACAAGCAATGAAGATGATAGAAGATAACAAAGAAATGGTTTTTGTTTCTTGGAATGATAGCTCGATAAAAAGTTACAAAATCATTGTTTCTATAGAAAATAAAAAAGGCTCTTTAGCGGATTTTCTAACTACTTTGGCTAAAATGCAGATTAATGTTTTAAGTATTAATTCAGCCGATTCAGAGCCTGTGGTGGCAAATTATTTTGAAGTGCAAGTTGAATTACCTAATAATATAGATGTTGAAAATGCAAAAGAAAGATTAAAAGCTAGGTATAAGATTTTAGATTTTACATCTTTAAATGATGCATATAATAATCACTAAAAAAGGTTTTATAATGAATATTGAAGAAATTATTAAAGAAATTAAAAGAGGAATAGCAGAAATTATTGATGAGGAAAGATTGATTTCTTTGGTAAAAAATTATTATGAAAAAGGCGAAAACTTTTTTGTAAAAGCTGGTTTTGATCCTACGGCCGCTGATTTGCATTTAGGTCATACTGTAGTTTTAAGCAAGATGGCTTTACTTCAAAAGCATGGAGCTATAGTGCAATTTTTAATAGGTGATTTTACTGCTCAAATAGGCGATCCAACAGGAAAAAGTGTCACAAGAAAAAAACTTGATAAAGAAGAAGTGCTTAAAAATGCTAAAACTTACGAAGAGCAAGTTTTTAAGATTTTAGATCCAAGTAAAACTCAAATTCATTTTAATTCTAAATGGCTAAATGAGCTTGGTGCTGCTGGTATAGTAGAACTTACTTCGACTTTTAGTGTTGCTAGAATGCTTGAAAGAGATGATTTTACTAAGCGTTTTAAAGAGCAAAGTCCTATATCAATTTGTGAGTTTTTATATCCACTTCTACAAGGTTATGATAGCGTTGCGTTAAAAAGTGATATAGAAATGGGTGGAACGGATCAAAAATTTAATCTTTTAATGGGTAGACAGCTTCAAAGAGTATATAATTGTCAAAAAGAGCAAGCGGTGATGATGATGCCATTGCTTGAAGGTCTTGATGGTGTAAATAAAATGAGTAAAAGCTTAGGAAATTATATCGGTGTAACAGAAAATGCTAAAGATATGTATGCTAAGGTTTTGAGTATAAGTGATGAGTTGATGTTTAGATATTATGAGCTTTTAAGTGAAAAAAGCTTAAATGAAATTTCACAAATGAAAGATGATATTAAAAAAGGCTCATTACATCCTAAAAAAGCTAAGGAAAATTTAGCTTTAGAAATAACAGCTCGTTTTCACTCAAATGAATGCGCTTTAAAAGCTAAGGAAGAATTTGACAAAGTTCATAGTGCAAAAGAGCTTCCTAGTGATATGCCAAGTTTTACTTTAGAAGGTAGTATTTGGCTTGCAAAAGCTATAGTGGAATGTAAAATGGAAAGTTCTACTTCAGCTGCTAGAAGATTGATTAGTTCTAATGCAGTAAGTATTAATGGAGAAAAAGTTCAAAATGAACAATACCAACTAGAAAGTGGAGAATATATTTTACAAGTTGGAAAAAGAAAATTTGCAAAATTAAAGGTAATATAATGAGTTTTAAAGCTTTAAAAATTGGAAAGCATGAGATAAAATATCCTATTTTTCAAGGTGGAATGGGGCTTGGTATAAGTTGGGATAAGCTTGCTTCTGCAGTTTCTTTAAATGGTGGTTTAGGGATTATTTCTTCAGTGGGAACTGGGTATTATGAAAATAGAACACATATAGATAAAGAACTTAATGCAAAACCTTATGGTAGTGATAATTTTTACTCAAAAGCAGGCTTAAAAGCTTTGATAGATAATGCTAGAAAGGTTTGCAAAGACGCACCTTTAGGCTGTAATATTTTATATGCAAGTAATAATTATGCGCAAATTGCTCGTAATGCTTGTGAGGTTGGTTTTAATGTGATAGTTTCAGGAGCAGGACTTCCTACAAATTTACCTGAATTTACACAAGAATATCCTGATGTTGCTTTGGTACCTATTGTATCATCAGCTAAGGCTTTAAAAATTATTTGTAAAAGATGGCAAAGTAGATACAATCGCTTACCTGATGCAGTTATAGTTGAAGGACCAAAAAGCGGCGGACATCAGGGTTTTACTTATGAGCAATGTTTAATGGATGAATATCAATTAGAAAATGTGGTGCCACAAGTTGTGCAAGAAATTAAAAATTGGGGCGACATACCACTGATTGCTGCAGGTGGAATTTGGGATAAGCAAGATATAGAAAAGATGATGTCTTTAGGAGCAAGTGGCGTTCAAATGGGAACTCGTTTTATAGGAACTTTTGAGTGTGATGCGAGTGATGATTTTAAACAAGTATTACTTGATTGTAAAAAAGAAGATATTGAGCTTTTAAAATCCCCGGTTGGTTATCCTGCAAGAGGAGTAAGAACTAATCTTTTAAATTTAGTAGATAAAAGAATGGGGCCAAAAATTTCTTGTGTGAGCAACTGCGTTGCACCATGTGGTAGAGGTAAGGAAGCTACTAAAGTAGGTTATTGTATAGCGGATAGATTATACGATGCTTGGAGTGGCAAAAAAGAAACAGGTTTATTTTTTACAGGAGCTAATGGGTATAGATTAGATAAACTTATTAGCGTAGAAGAACTAATGAAAAAATTAGTTTATGGTGAAGATGCTTAGAATATTTTTTATTTTTTTATTATTTTATATTGGTGTTTTTGCTAATGTAGAGGTTAAAAAATTTGATCAAAACTTTTTAACCTCTAATGCAGAAGAAAAATTGCAATTACATCAACAACTAAAATCTTTATATATACAAAGCGTAATTAATGATAATAATGAAGAAAAAAATGAGATTTTAAAAAGATTAATCATTAGTTCAAATTTTTTAGGTTTTGATGATAAGGCTTATGTGCAAGAGCTTAAAGAAAGTGGAGTAAGTGAAGAAGAAATTTCGCGTTTAAAAAATGCTTTAAAAGTTATACAAGATCAAAAAATAAAAAAAGAGCTAGTAAAAAACGAAACTAATGCTACCGCTTTTACTAATAAAAAAGAAGATAAAAAAGAAGATAAAAAAGAAGATAAAAAAGAAGATAAAAAAGAAGATAA
>NZ_JAKMSW010000018.1:0-12757 GCF_025772845.1 Campylobacter sp. CNRCH_2014_2849
GCGACCCATTATTAATACATCTTTTGCAAAAGTATGCAGGTTGTAATCACCTCCAACTACTGCCAAGAGTTTTCCATTGGAATATATTGGAGCTGTATAAGAAACTGTTATTGAATCATCTTCTATGCTTTTATAAGGATCTGATACTACAAGTTTTCCCACGCTTTTGGCCTCTTGATACCATGACCTTGTTCTTGCATCAAATCCGGTTTCTTCAGGACTTCTAATAATTCTGTTAGATTGATATAATTTTCCATCGTCATTAAATCCAATATATACTACATTAAAGCCAGCTGCTTCTTTTACTGTTTCTAATATATCAAATAGTTCGCCAGAATTAACCCTTGGATTTTTTTCTACAAATTTAACAATAGAAGCAATGGCATCTCTTTTTGCTCCAGAATATATATTGTATGCTGAATTAACATCAAACATAGTTTTTTTCTGAATTTCTTCTAGATAATAACTAGTGCTTTCTTTAGATTGATAATAGCTAATCATATTAACAACTATTAGTATAATAGCTATTAAAAAACAGGCTATTGTTGTCAATTTATTAGATAAACTGTTAAATTTAAACATACTTGTTCCTTTTTAGTTATTTTTTGGCCGGGTATTTTACTTATAAAATAATTAGAAAAAAATAAAAATTTTTTATCTTTTGAAAACATATGTAGTTTTTATATTTTTTATGTGCATTTAAGTTTTAATAAGTATAATTTCAACTTTAATGCGGGAATAGCTCAGGGGTAGAGCACAACCTTGCCAAGGTTGGGGTCGCGAGTTCGAATCTCGTTTCCCGCTCCATTATCACCCGCCCGGGTGGTGGAATTGGTAGACACAAGGGACTTAAAATCCCTCGGAATTTTTCTTCCGTGCCGGTTCAAGTCCGGCCTCGGGCACCACTTTTTGGTAACTCAAGGCGACATAGCCAAGCGGTAAGGCATGGGCCTGCAAAGCCTTGATCTCCGGTTCGAATCCGGATGTCGCCTCCAATGCGATGTTAATACTTGATATTTTTATTCTTTTACGGGAGATGGCTGAGTGGTCGAAAGCGGCGGTCTTGAAAACCGTTGAGGGTCACACCTCCAGGGGTTCGAATCCCTTTCTCCCGGCCACTTTAACATAATTTTTCATATTTTGTTTTACATTTAAAAGATATTTCTTAATTTCTTTAAGAAATTAAGAAAATTATTCTAAGTCTAAAATCCCGCCTTTGCTAGCATTACTAACAAGCTTTTGATACATTTTAAGCCATCTTGAATTTATTTGCTTATAAGGCATTTTAAAATTTGCTTTGCGTTTAGCAATTTCATCTTGGGCTAAATTTGCATTGATGCTGTAAGTATCTACATCAATTTCTATCTCATCACCATCTTTTAAAAGCGCTATAAGTCCACCTTCTGCAGCCTCAGGAGAAATGTGGCCTATGCTAAGTCCTCTTGTAGCTCCGCTAAAACGACCATCTGTTATAAGTGCAACTTTAGCACCAAGCCCCATGCCTGTGAGTAATGAAGTCGGACTAAGCATTTCTTGCATGCCAGGTCCGCCTTTTGGTCCTTCATAGCGTATCACGCACACATCGCCTTCTTTAACTTTACCTTTTATAATGCCTTTAATGGCTTCTTCTTGAGAGTTAAAACAAACTGCTTTTCCTTTGAATTTACGCTCGCCCATAATACCTGCAGTTTTTATCACACAGCCTTGCTCAGCTAAATTCCCAAAAAGTATAGCAAGCCCACCTACATTTGAATAGGCATTGTCTATTTTTTTTATAATGTTTTCATCTTTAATATCAGCATTTTTAATGCGCTCTTTTAAAGTTTTTCCACTAATATCTAGAGTGTCAAGTTCTAAAATATGGCCTGGTTTTTTGGCTATTTCAGCTATTACCGCACTTACTCCACCTGCTTTGTGTATATCTTCCATATAAACAGTATTTAAAGATGGAGCGATTTTGGCTATATGGGCCACATTAGCACTGATGTGATTGAGTTCTTTTATATCCAAATTTACACCTGCTTCATAAGCAATGGCAAGCATATGTAAGATAGTATTTGAACTTCCACCCATAGCCATATCAACAACTAAAGCATTGTTAATGGACTTTTTAGTAATAATATTGCGAATTTTAAAACGCTCATCTAGGGCAATTTCACAAATTCTACGCGCAGCTTTTCTTAAAAGCTCTTCTCTTTCTTTGCTAAGTGCTAAAATAGTTCCATTTCCTTCTAGTGCTATACCCATAGCCTCGCATAAAGTATTCATAGAATTTGCAGTAAACATACCCGAGCAAGATCCACCGCTAGGACAAGCTTTGCATTCTATATCTTTTAAATCCTCTCCATTGATTTTTTTAGCCTCATAAGCTCCCACTGCTTCAAAAACAGAACTTAGACTGATTTTTTCTCCATGTTTATTTACTCCTGCTTTCATAGGTCCACCACTAACGAAAATAGTCGGCACATTAACTCTTAAAGCCCCCATGAGCATACCTGGAGTGATTTTATCACAATTTGGAATACAAATTAGTGCATCAAGTTGGTGTGCATTCATCACTGTTTCAATAGAGTTTGCGATGATTTCACGACTTGGTAAAGAATAAAGCATACCATCATGCCCCATAGCTATACCATCATCAACACCTATGGTGTTAAATTCAAAAGGAATACAGCCATTTTTTCGGATTTCATCTTTAATGATTTTTGCATATTCATTTAAGAAAAAATGTCCTGGGATGATATCTATATAGCTATTTGCCACACCTATAAAAGGCTTATTAAAATCTTCATCATTTAAGCCACATGCTCTAAGTAAAGAGCGATTTGGTGCTTTTAAGTGTCCTTTTTTGATTGCGTCACTTCTCATTTGTATCCTTTTTTAAAGTAAAAACTATCATTTTATGCTTTTATTTTGCAATTTTTGCTTAAATTTTTTAAACTTAAATAGTATTTTAAAGAAAATTATTTAAAATGTGCAATTATTTTGATTTAAGGAATGTAATGCTTTTAACTAATCCAGTATTTATAGGCGTTTTGTTAATGACGCTTTTGTGTTTTTTTAGGTTTAATGTTTTGCTTAGTGTTTTGCTTTCTGGGCTTTTTGTAGGCATTTGGTCTAAATTTATGCATATGGAGCATTTAAGTTTAGTGGATTTTTTTACCCAACTTCCACAAGCTATGATGGATTCTATGAAGGTTTTAATCGATGGTATGCAAGGGAATTTGCAAACAGCACTAAGTTATATTTTGCTTGGAGCGGTGGCTGCTGCTATATCAAAAACTAATCTAACGGCATATTTGATTAAAATAGTTTCGCATTATATTTCACATAAAAAATACTTACTTATACTTTCTTTGGCACTTATTGCTTGTTTTTCGCAAAATTTAATCCCTATCCATGTAGCTTTTGTACCTTTGTTAATTCCACCTTTGTTGAAACTTTTTAATAAATTAAAAATAGATCGTAGAGCTATAGCTTGTGCATTAACTTTTGGACTTACCACACCTTATATGGTGGTGCCTTTAGGTTTTGGGCTTATTTTTCAAACTTTGCTTGTGGATAATTTAAATTCAAATGGGGTGCAAATTAGTCTAGGAGAAGTTTCTCAAACTATGGCTTTTGCAGCTATTTGTATGTTAGTTGGTTTATTTTTGGCTGTATTTGTATTTTATGCTAAGCCAAGAGAATATCAAGAAGAGCAAATTGCCAAAATGGATTTTGAAAATCTAAAAATGAGTAAAAAAGAATGGGGAGTTTTAGCTGGCCTTGGATTGACTTTGATTTTACAAATTTTAACGCACAATTTACCTTTATCAGGGCTTTTAGGTTTTGTATTGATGGTGGTTTTGGGTGGAGTAGAGTATAACAAAGTTAATTTAGTTTTTGATGATGGGCTTAAAATCATGGGTTATATAGCTTTTGTAATGCTTGTTGCTTCAGGATATGGAGAGGTTTTAAAACAAAGTGGAGGTATAGCTGAGCTTGTAAAAACAAGCGTGCCTTTTATGGAGCAAAGTCACTTTTTAGCTATTTTTATTATGCTAGCTATAGGTCTTTTAATCACTATAGGTATAGGCAGTTCTTTTGGTACTATTCCTATCATCGCCGCCTTATTTTGTCCTATATGTATAGAACTTGGTTTTTCACCTGCTGCGATTATTTTTATCATCGGTGTTGCTGGAGCTTTGGGCGATGCAGGATCACCTGCTAGTGAAACGACTTTGGGAGTGAGTATAGGGCTTAATGCAGATAAGCAAGGTGATCATATAAAAGATACTTGTATACCAACCTTTTTATGCTTTAATGGCTCTTTGCTTATCTTGGGTAGTGTTATAGCATTTTTCTTAATTTAAAATATTAAAAGTCTAAAAAGGCTTTTAATATTCAAATTCTTCCATATAACCACAATCAATTGTAAGAATTTTCATTTGAAATGATTTTATAAACTCGATTATAGGTTCAACTCCACCATAAGGAAAAGAAATGGGGTAAAAATATAATTTGGCGATATTTTCCTCTATTTTTTCTATGGAGTGAAAATAGTATTCTCCATTTCCTATGCAGTCAAAAATATCATCAAACTCCCAACAATCTTTGCTTGAGAAATATTCTAATTCTTTTTTGCTGTAAAAATTATATATACTTTTATCTGTGTATAAGTCTTCTATTTGTAAATTCTCATCTTTTAAGATTTTGATATAATTAAACAAATCACACAATCTTTTAAAAGACTTTTCATTATTAATAATAAACTTAATAAAGCAAAATTTTTCCATTTTAATACATTAACAATATTCCACTTGAAAGTCTGCTTGAAGATTTATTATACTCAATAAGACTCTCACCGTATCCGTTAAAATACTGAGTGTAAATATATAAGCCATTGTTAGAAATTTTATAAGCTCCGCTTATTTCTACTGCACCGCGGTTATTAGCGAAATTTAAATTATTACGCCACAATATATTGATAAAATAATCATCTTGGGTATAAGCAAGATTAATATCAAAATTACCTAAATATTTTTCTATGTCAGGATTATCATCTTCTGAACTTTTTTCAGGAATTCTTAGCCAAACTCTAGGTATGAACATAAAATCGCCAAAAAACCATGCATTGCTTAGATAAATTCTATTCCATGATCTTGATTTTGGATCATTTTGCCCGTTAGATTCATGTAATAAGCCTATGCGTATATCTTTTAAATTCTCAAAAGCACCATGTCCGCTTATAGGAAAGTTGATAAAAAATTCAGGTAAATAGTTTGTTTCTCTAAAAGGAGCAGAATGTTTATAAAGTTGCCACCATGAAATTTGTGTATAGCCTATGTTATAACTTTCATTTAAACCCAAAAGATTTTCAAAAAGAGTTTTTTTAAGGCTTACTTGAAATTTAGTTTCAGTGCTTTTATAATCTCTCTTGCTAAAACTATAAGAAACAGGCATAAAATAGCTAAGATTATGCGTGCTAATACCAAAAGGATTGTATGATTTTTCTGTGCCAAGGTAGTTTGCTAAAGCTTCATTTTTTGGATTAATATCATCTAATTTTTTCTCTTTGGATGTATTTTGCTCAAAATTAAAAGACTTTTCTAAACTTACTTCTTTTTGTTTTTCTTTTAAAGCTAAGCTTTTATAAATTTGCATAGCTTTTTTGTACTTACCTTGATTTTCATATTCTAAGGCTTGATTGAATAAATCCTCATTTGCTAAAGCACTAAAAGCACATACTATGGGTAGAATTGTCTTTTTCATGAAGCCACTTTTTATATTCTTTAAAATAATTTAAATTTATAAACTCATTATCATCTTCAAATTCTATAAATTCTGCTTTCATTGTATCACAAAAAAGGGCTAATTTGTGATTGTTTTCTTGTAAAAATTGCAAAGTTTTTTCAAAATTCCTACTATGATAAAATCCACATAAATAATGCTTGTGTTTTTTTGTGCTTGCTAAGAGTATATTTTGTGATTTTAGATGATCAAAAAGCTTGTAAAAACTTTCTTTGTTTATGTTTGGAGTATCCACGCTAAGGATAAATACATAGGTATTTTTAAAATGTTTAAGTATGGAATTTAAGGCAATGAGTGGAGAGTAGTTGTTTAAATCCTCATCTAAAATAAGTACTAAGTTTTTTTGATGAAATTTATCTTTTTTGCTGCTAATAAAAACTTGATTAAAAATCCTTGACATTTTTTCATATTGATAAAGAGTTAAGTTTTTATTATCTACTTGTAATAAGCTTTTATCTTCTCCCATACGCGAAGATTTTCCACCACATAAAATCACACAAGGATAGGGAATTTTTTCACTCATAAAAACCTCATAAATTCATCAAAATATTTTATAATACATTTATGAAATATACAGATTTAATACAAATAAAAGATTATTTTAAACAATTTCAAAGACTAAATTATCTCAAACGCCTTGATGATAATATCTTAGAGCTTAGCTTAGACCATCAAGCTTTTATACTAGACTTAACGCGTGGAAAAAGTGGAATTTACCAAGATAAACTCCAAGCAAAAGTCTATAATGCACCTTTTGATTTTATGCTAAAAAAATACTTCTCTAACGCAAAGATTTTAAATTTAGAAGTATTAGAAAATAATAGAATTTTATCTTTTGAAGTTTTATCGGAAAAATCTTATAAAGCTTATGGGGCTAAGATTTATTTTGAATTTACAGGAAAAAACACTAATGTAATCATCACAGACGCTGATGATATTATTATAGAAGCTTTGCGTCATATAGATAAAAGCTACCGCGTTGTAAAAATAGGCGAAAAACTCCAAGCTTTAAAAGCTTATGAGATAAAAGAAGAATTTGTAAAGATTGATGATTTTAATGTGTATTTTAAAGAAAGTGCTAAAAAGTTACAGCAAGAGCGCATAAAAGATATTAAAGAAAATAAACTTTTAAATATAGATAAAAAAATCTTTACTCTTAAAGAGAGTATAGAAAATTTAGAGCAAGAAAGTAATTTATTAAAAAAAGCTCAAGAATTAAGCCAAAAAGCAGATGTTTTATTTGCTAATTTAAATTCTTTAAAAGATTATCAAAGAGAATTTATTTTGCAAGATTTTAATGCAAATGAGCTTGCTTTTAAGCTCGAAGATACACCTAAAAATAGTGCGAATGAATTTTATAAAATGGCTAAAAAGCTAAAACAAAAGGCTAAAAATATCAATATAGAAAGAGAAATTTTAAGTGAAAAACTTGATTTTTTAATAAATTTAAAAGACTTAATTGCTAAAAGCACTTCTTTGAGAGAATTAGAAGTTTTAATGCCTAAAAAAACAAAAAAAACAAAAAAAGAAGAGTTAAATGCAGGGGTTAGTAGCTTTTATTTTGATGAGTTTAAAATCAGCGTAGGACGCAATGAAAAAGCTAATGAGTATTTATTAAAAATAGCTAAAAAAGATGATATTTGGCTGCATGTGAAAGATTATCCTAGTGCACATGTGATCATTACTTCAAATAAATTAAAAATAAGTCAATTAGTGCTAGAATTTGCAGCAAAGCTTTGTGTGGAATTTTCCAAGCTAAGTTCTGGAGTTTATTTGGTCGATTATACTAGTAAGAATTTTGTAAAAATAAAAGAAAAGGCTTTTGTAAATTATACAAATTATAAGACTTTAAGCGTTTTAAAGGAGTAAGTATGCCTATAAGTCCCATAGGTGGTATTCATTTTGCTAACCAAAATGCACCAGTACATTCAGCACAAGCTAGTAATGAATTGGCAAAAGATTCTTTTGCAACTTTGGTAAATATGAGTGAATTTCAAGCAAAAGAAAAGGCGGTTGAAAAACTTGAAAAAGTTAATCAAACTCATGAAGTAAGCGATGAGGTAAAAGAAAGGCAAGAGGAAGAAAAAAAGCATTCTAAACATCATCAAGAACAAGAGCAAGAAGATGAAGATGAACAAGAGGGGCAAGAAGTAGTTAAAAAAAGTTCTCATTTGCTTGATTTAAGTATATAGAAAGGATAAAAATGTTTTCAAAGACAAGAATTCTTAGTGCTATTGTGATGATAGCTGTGATAGCTGTTGTTGCTTTGGTGGATAATTTTTTGATTAATTTTGCGATTTTTGGTGTTTTATTGTTTTTGGCATTTAATGAAGCAAAAACTATGTTTAAAAGCAAACATGCAAGTGTTTTTGTGGCTTTGTGTGTTTTTGCAATAGGAGCATTTTTAGATAAACCTTTCTTTATAGGCCTCTTGGCTTTGATTTTGATTTTAGGATATTTAGTTTATAAAAAAAGTGAAAATTTAAATGAACTTATGCCTTATATATATCCTACTTTGCCTATTTTAATGCTTTATCAAGTATTAAGTTATGAGGGTATGTTTGTATTATTTTGGCTTATAGTGATTGTCGTTGCTTGCGATAGTGGGGCGTATTTTATAGGAAAACTAATTGGCGAGAGAGCTTTTTCTCTAACAAGTCCAAATAAAACCTTAGAAGGTGTTGTAGGTGGCATTGTTTGTGCGGGGATTTTAGGAACCATCATAGGCTCTTTTGAATTTAGCTTGATAAAAAGTATTTATATATCTTTAATCGTAGCTATTTTTGCTGTGATAGGGGATTTGCTTGAGAGTTATTTTAAAAGACAAGCAGGTATTAAAGATAGTGGTAATTTAATCCCAGGGCATGGGGGAGTTTTAGATAGAATTGATGCTGTTATCATTGCAGCATTTGCAATGGCAACTTTAGTATGATCGTACTTGGAAGCACGGGAAGTATAGGAGTTAATACTCTTTTTATTGCTAAAGAGAAAAACATAAACATAGAAGCCTTATCTTGCGGTAAAAATATCAAGCTTTTAAATGAGCAAATAGCTCTTTTTAAGCCTAAATTTGTATGTATACAAGATGAAAAAGATAAAACCTTAGTTGATCATGATAGGATTTTTTGTGGCCAAGAGGGTTTAAAAGCGATGATAGCTGAGTGCAAAAGTTCTTTAGTGGTAAATGCTATAGTAGGTTTTGCAGGCTTAAGTTCAAGTCTTATGGTGCAAAAGCTTGGTAAAATTTTAGCCTTGGCAAACAAAGAAAGCTTAGTAGTAGCAGGGAAATTTTTTGACACTTCTAAGATTAAGGCCATAGATAGCGAACATGCAGCACTAAAGTGCTTGATAGATAAAAGAAAAGATATTAAAAAGCTTTTCATCACAGCAAGTGGCGGGGCCTTTTATAATTATAAAATTAAAGATTTAAAAAATGTCAGTGTAAAAGAAGCTCTTAAGCATCCTAACTGGAGCATGGGAGCTAAGATCACCATAGATAGTGCTAGCATGTGTAATAAACTTTTTGAAATCATCGAAGCTTATCATCTTTATGGTATTAAACAAATAGATGCTTTGATAGAAAGAAAGTCTTTAGTGCATGCTTTATGTGAATTTAAAGATGGTGGTATGAGTGCATATTTTTCTCATGCAAATATGCGTTTGTCTATAGCTCAAGCGATTTTAGATGAGCATGATCAAAGCTTTATAGAAAATTTGGATTTGTTAGCTATGCCAAGTTTAAAATTTGAAAAAATTAGTTTAAAAAAATATCCTATATTTTCACTTAAAGATGAGCTTTTGAAAAAGCCTGACTTGGGTGTGATTATAAATAGTGCAAATGAATATATGGTGTATCAATTTTTAGCCCAAAAAGCGCAGTTTTTAGACATAGCCAAGGGTATTTTTAAAGCATTGGATTATTTTGGTGTGCCAAAGATTAACCAAATTGAAGATGTTTTTGAGTATGATAAGCAAGTTAGGCTTTATTTAGATAAGGAAATGAAGTGAGATATTTTTTAAGTATTTTGATTTTTATAAATGTGGTTTTTGCTTTAGAGTTTAGCGTTAAAGAAAATGGAAAAAGTTTAGATGATAATAATACGGTTTTAATCCTTGGAGGTATACAAGGAGACGAGCCAGGTGGGTTTCATGCTGCTAGTTTGCTTTTGAGTGATTATAATATCACTAAAGGTAAAATTATTGTCGCACCAAATTTAGCTTTTGAAAGTATTATTGCTAGAAATAGAGGAAATTTTGGAGATTTAAATAGAAAATTTGCCCATATAGATGAAAACGATCCTGATTTTCACACTATAGAGCGCATAAAAAAGCTTATTTTGGAACCTGAGGTAAATATGGTTATAAATTTGCACGATGGAAGTGGATTTTATAGACCTCAATATGAAAGCAAAGATAAAAATCCAAATCGCTGGGGCAATACTAGTATTATTGATCAAAGTGAGGTAAATTCTACTAAATATGCAGATTTGGAAAATATTGCTAAAGAGGCGGTGGAAAATATCAATAAAGCTTTGGTTAAAGAAGAACATCAATATCATTTAAAAAATACCAAAACCCAAGAAAGCAATGATAAAGATATGCTAAAGGCTTTAACTTATTTTGTGGTGTCAAATCACAAAGCAGCTTTTGCTAATGAAGCGAGCAAAAATTTACCAACGCATTTAAGAGTATATTATCATCTTTTGGCGGTGGAGTATTATCTAAAAAAGGCAAATATAGAATTTCAAAGAACTTTCGATTTAACTCCAAATGGAGTTTATAGAGCTATTGAAAAGCCTTTAGAGGTAAAACTTTTTAATGATAAAATTTTACTTTATCTTGATAAACCTGCTAGTGCTATAAATTTTTTACCTTTTCCTATTAATCAAGCTTTAAATTATGAAGCAAGTAATGAGATTACTGCAGTAATTTCCAATGCTAACTCATATTCAATCAATTATGGCAATCGCTTGCAAACAAGATTGTATCCTGAATATTTTGAATTTTCAAATGCTCTAGATAGTGTTGAAGTGATAGTAGATGGAAAAAATATACAAACAAATTTTGCTCAAAAAATTATGGTAAAAGATAATTTTAAAATACCTTCTATAGCAGGTGTAAGAGTTAATGTTATAGGTTTTGATAGAGGTGTTGATGAAAGTGATATTGTTATAAGCAAAAACCAAATGCAAAGCCGTTATTCTTTAGATAAAAAAAGAAAAATTTACAGAGTAGAATTTTATGAGCTAAAGAATGCAAATTTAGCCGATCAAGTTTTAGAAAGAAAGACTAATTTTAAAGAAATTAAAAAAGCAAATATACCTGCAAAAGCCATAGAAAAAGCAGAACAAAAAGACAAATTTATCGGTATGATTTTAGTGGAATTTCAATGAGAGATTTGATTCTTGCCATAGAAAGCTCTTGTGATGATAGTTCTATTGCTATCATTAATAAAAATAGCTTTGAGTGTATCTTTCATACAAAAATTTCTCAAGAAAATGCCCATAGTGCTTATGGAGGGGTGGTGCCCGAGCTTGCCGCAAGATTACATAGTGAAGCTTTACCTAAGATTTTAAAAAGATGCCAAAAATACTTTGATAAACTTTGCGCCATAGCAGTTACAAATGAACCTGGCCTTAGTGTGAGTTTGATAGGTGGAGTAGCTATGGCTAAAATGCTTGCTATTAGTTTAAATTTACCGCTCATTGCGATTAATCATCTAAAAGGGCATATTTATTCTATGTTTTTAGATAAAAAAGCTAATTTTGATATGGGTGTGTTGCTTGTAAGTGGTGGGCATACTATGGTGCTTTTTATTAATGAGCAAGGTAAAATCACAGAATTAGCAAGAACAACCGATGATAGTTTTGGAGAAAGCTTTGATAAAGTAGCAAAAATGATGGATCTTGGCTATCCTGGTGGAGCTATCATAGAAAATTTAGCTAAAAATGTAAAAGAAAGTGATTTAGAATTTAGTATACCCTTGCTTCATTCTAAAGATTTAGCTTATAGTTTTTCAGGACTTAAAAACCAAGTGCGTTTGGAAATTTTAAAAGAAGAATTAAGTTTGGAGCGTAAAAGTAAAATTGCCTTTGCATTTCAAAAAGCAGCCATAGCTCATATTTTAAACAAGTTAGAAAAAATTTTTAAAGAGTATAAATTTAAACGCTTTGGTATAGTAGGCGGAGCTAGTGCAAATTTAAGCTTAAGAAGTCAAATAGAGCATTTATGTCAAAGTTATCAATGTGAGCTTTTGCTAGCTCCGCTTGAGTATTGTTCGGATAATGCTTTGATGATAGCAAGGGCAGCTTGTGAGGCTTATGAGCGTAAAGAATTTGTAAATATAGAAGATGATCTTATAAAGCCTAAGATAAAAAACTTACAAGGCATATTATGAAAAAAGCTTTTACTATTATAGAGCTTGTGTTTGTAGTAATTATACTTGGAGTTTTAGCTGCGGTTGCTCTGCCAAAATTTAGCACAAGTAAAGATGAGGCAAGTGTAGTTCAAGCTTTGGGAAATTTAAAAATTTTTATTAATGATATAAGTGCTTATATATTAAAAAATGAAAGTCTTTCAAATATAGCTTTAATGAGCAATGTAACAAATATAAAAAATGAAGACTTATCAAATTTGCAAAATTCCACCAAAGAACTTGATTTTAGTGTAGGAAATGATGAGCAATGTTTTAAAGTGCTTTTTGTAGATAAAGAAAGCATTTTGCTTTTAGCACTTATGGTAGATAATGCTCAAAAAAGCAAAGCCCAAAATATAGCAGATTTAAAAAATCAAGTTTTGAAAGATCCTAAAAATCAAAGTATAAAAACTCAACTAGATGAGGCTTTAAATGCTTTTAGTCAAAGCGAATTTGCAAGTACTTCAAAATCCAAGGCTTGTCAAGGTCTAATCCACTCTAAAGCTTTTAAAGATTTAGCTACTAGAGTGTATTTTCTAAGTGGTAGTT
>NZ_JAKMSW010000019.1:0-12463 GCF_025772845.1 Campylobacter sp. CNRCH_2014_2849
ACTATGCCACAATATAACTACCCAAGATACAAAAGAGAAATCGCTGGACAAACACTAAATTATCTAAGTGCTATACCTATGTATAATAAAGGCTTAGATGAACTTAAACTACAAGAAAATACAGAATATAATCTAAATTATAAAAATGAACATTATCTAACTATCTCTAATTCTACTATAGGAAAAGATAATACCGATGCAAAAGCAAGAAATGAAATCACTTTAAAAAATGATATAGACAAGGAAGAATTTTACATTTTAGCACAAAAAGATTATAAAGAAGAAATAGGCAATAACTATGAGCAAACTATAAAAAATAACAAAACCTCAGAAGTAGGAGCTTTATATACCGAATTTATTACTTTAGGACATATGCAAAATATCATAGGTTTTAAAAATGTCAATGTAGGTGCGCAGTATCTAGAAAATACCCTGCTTTCTAAAGATACTAATGTGGGTTTAAGTAATACTTTGAATGTAGGAATTAGTAATGAAGTCAATATCGGACAAAATCATGAAGAAAAAATAGGAAATGATAAAAGAGTAATCATCAACAATAACCTAGAGCAAGATATCAAAAATGATTTTATCCAAAGAATAGGACATAATAAAAATGAAACCATAAAAGGTTCTTATGTGCTTCAAACCAATCAAAGTATAAAATTTCACTCCAAAAAAGATCTAAGCATAGAAACAAATGAGTATTTCAAAGCTGAAGCTGATGATTCTATTAGTTTTAAAGCTAAAAATAATTGTTCCTTTACGGCTGATGAAATAAATACTTTAGCTAATAAAGAAAGCACTTTAATAGCACAAAAACGAATCATCTCTCAAGTAGGTGAAAATACCACCATCACACAAACAAAAGATAAGATTATACTTCAAGTAGGAAAAATGCAAGTAATTATAGATGATAAAGGTTTAAGGGTAAAAGGAGGTGATTTGAGAGCAGATTAAAAGCAATTTTTTTAAATTAAAACTAAAATCACAAAGAAACCCAATTTATAAAAAAACTAAAGGAAAAACAATGAAAACATTAGAAGAAATATTATCTTTAGAAGAAGATGTAGATAAATATGTAAAAAACTTATGTTTAGAATTTTATGATCTTGTAGAGGCTAACAAACTTGAAGAAGTTAAAGAATTTTTAAAAGATTATCCTGTGCCTGAAATATTTTTTGAAAAATGCTATACACCTTATTGGGATAGTGAAAACAAAAGAGCTATTATCGATCCTGTTATCGCTTTAGCTTGTGCAGGAATTGCTTATGATAAAAGTAAAAGTTTTGAAATGATGGAGTATTTTGAAAATTTAGGACTTAAAGCCAATGAAGTGTGCTTTGGATACAATGCACTTAGTAGGTATATTGATAGAGATGGAAAAAATAAAGAAGTAATAGAGTATTTTTTTAAAAAAGGATGCACATTTGAAACTTATAATGAAGAAAGCGGCAGCACTCCTTTACATGAATGGATATTATGCGGCGAAGAAGTGAAGTATTTAGAAGAAGCTTTAAAACTAGGAGCAAATCCTAATATGAGAGCCATTAAAACAGAAAGTGAATTTAGCTTTACTAATACAGGAGAAACCCTTTTGCATAGAGCTGCAGAATCTGATGAGAAACCTATAGGAGCTTGTGTGGAAGTGCTAATCAAATATGGAGCTGATGTAAATGCGGCTAATTGTGGTATAAGTGATATTGAAGATGGAAAAATTGAATATTATGATCCTGCTACTCCATTGGATAGAGCTAATACTTGCGATATAAATAAAAACATAAAAATCTTAAAAAAAGCAGGAGCTAAGACTTGGGAGGAATTGGTTGAAGAATACAATATCGATACAAGCTTAGAAGAACCAGAACAAATTAAAATGTATGAAGAAAGAAGAAAGGATAAAAATTAAAGGAAAAACAATGGATTTTAATACCGATATTTTAGAAAGCTTAGATGATTTCAAAGCATTTTTAGACACAAAACCTAATAAAGAACTCCTAGAAGCAGTAAAAAATCATATAGATGATTTTATGGAAGGTGCATATAATAATTTAGATCCAGAAAACTACGAAGTTGCTTTTGAAGAAGATACTGGCATACCTTATGATGAAGTAAGTGAAGATGAATTTAAGGATTGGTTTATTAAAAATGTGCTTTATCATGATGATTTAAGTGAGATTTATAAAATACTAAAATCACTTGTTAAAGATTAAAACTCATTTTACAAAGAAAGGAAAAACAATGAAAACATTAGAAGAATTAATAAATTTTGAAGAAAATTCTTCAGAAGAATATTTAGAAGAATTATGTTTAGAATTTTATGATCTTGTAGAGGCTAACAAACTTGAAGAAGTTAAAGAATTTTTAAAAGATTATCCTGTGCCTGAAATATTTTTTGAAAAATGCTATACACCTTATTGGGATAGTGAAAATAAAAGAGCTATTATAGATACTGCTATCACTTTAGCTTGTGCAGGACTTGCTTATGATAAAAGTAAAAGTTTTGAAATGATGGAGTATTTTGAAAATTTAGGACTTAAAGCTGATGAAGTGTGCTTTGGATTTAATGCACTTAGTAGGTATATTGATAGAGATGGAAAAAATAAAGAAGTAATAGAATATTTTTTAAAAAAAGGATGCACATTTGAAACTTATAATGAAGAAAGCGGCGATACTCCTTTGCATGTTTGGATATTGTTTAATCATGCAAATTATTTAGAAGAAGCTTTAAAATTAGGAGCAAATCCTAATATGAGAAGTATTAAAACAGAAAATGAATTTAGTTTTAGCGATGCAGGAGAAACCCTTTTACATGGGGCAGCAGGAAGCGAAGAAAAACCTATAGGAGCTTGTGTGGAAGTGCTAATCAAATATGGAGCTGATGTGAATGCGGCTAATTGTGGTATAAGTGATATTGAAGATGGAAAAATTGAATATTATGATCCTGCTACCCCATTAGATAGAGCTAATACTTGCGATATAAATAAAAACATAAAAATCTTAAAAAAAGCAGGAGCTAAGACTTGGGAAGAATTGGTTAAAGAATATGATATAGATACAAGCTTAGAAGAACCAGAACAAATTAAAATGTATGAAGAAAGAAGAAAGAAGAAAAATTAAGATAAAAAAACAAAAAAGGATTTTTCATTGGAATTTAATGATGTGAAATTTAAAATCAAAGAATTTGAAAGTGTAGATATCATCAGTGGTTATTCTCTTGCCTTTTATTTACCTAAAGAAGAGCATATGATAGGAGAAGAAAACAAGAAGAAAAAGCAAAAAACAAAAAAAGATGAATATCGCATCAATAAAAGCAAATCTTTAGAATATATACAAACAATCAATAAAGAAAAAGAAGAAGAAATTGAAAAACTTAAACTTCAAAGCAATGAAAAAATCAATGAAGAATTTGATAAATTAAAAGATGGTGCTTTGCCTGCTAAAGGATATAAAAGAAAAGATTATGAATACGATGTATTTTATGATATTTATACAAGTGATGATAATATAAAAAATCATATAAGATCATTTTCAATAGATAATGGCGTGGCAACAGTAACAAAGGATTTCTTGAAAGAATTTTATGAAAAATCTTTCAAGAATGAATCTGGTTATAAATGGTGTCTTATACCTAGACTAATCTGTGATAAAGGAGAATCTAGTTTTGATCCTGTGCCTATTTTAAATAGCAGCTTTGTCATTTCAGAATTAAGCAATATCAAACAAAAAACCCTTACTTTTCAAAGAAAAATAGCCAATGTGGAACATCCAAGTCATTTTGCTTTACAAAGTCCTAAGGAATTTAAAAGTATGCTTGAAAATGAGCAAAGCTTTGCTTCTTATGGTGGTAAAGAAAAACAAATAAAAGATCTTTTAAAAACCGCACAACATAAGCTTGAAACCATTAAAAAAGCAGATGGAATTTCTAAAAAAACTAAGGAAGCTTTAGAGAAAAAGCAAAGAAAAGAAGTTAAAAAATGCAAAGAATTAAAAAATAATAAGAAAAAAATTTCACCTAAACTCATAGGAGATACGGGAGAATATGTTGCTTCTTTGCTTTTTGAGAAAAGATCTACACGCTATTTAAGCAATCAAAGAAAACTAGATGCTAATTTTAACATTCATAGTTTTAATCATACCATACCTGATTTTTTAGTAAATATTAATGGTATTCCTAGTTTAGTCGAAGTTAAAAATGTCCAAGTTCAAAGTCTAACAGAACAAATAAGTTTTGAGTTAAAACTCGCTAGAGAATATGAGCTTGATTACATCTTTGTGTGTAATCATTATACACATTTAACAGAAAATGTAACAGGAAGTGTATTGACTCGTGAAGAACATGAAAAACTAGCACTCGATGGAAAAAAAGTAGGTGAGTTTAATAAAGAAACAAAAAGATTGAAAAAAACAAAGGTGGTAGAAATCCTAAATGAAAAGGATAAAGACAAGCAAAATTGGTCTGAAGTATCAAATATTCAAACTTCTCGTTTGAGAATTTTTTCAGAAAAAGGTGGAGATTGTGATGCAAGAAGTGGCTTTATCTACCATAGGCATTTACATAGAAGCATAAAAACTGCTTTTAAAGAAATATATCTACATCATATAAAAGGAGCAACACCTAATAAAATAGTAATAAAAAGATTAAATTTAAATAATGCAGAAGAATTAGAAGAAGTTTTTAATGAAAATAAAAACCTTCAAAAAAGTTAAAGAGGTTTTGTGAAAATCAAAAGGATATAAATGCTAAATAACATAACAATCAAAGGCTATAAATCTATAAAAGATTTATCCGAATTTGAACTTAAAAATTTAAATATCTTAATCGGTGCAAATGGTGCAGGTAAAAGTAATTTTATCTCGGTATTTAAAATGCTTAATGCATTGTTTAATAAAAATTTGCAATTTTATACACAAGATAAAGGACCTGATAGTTTTTTGTATTTTGGTAGAAAAGAAACCGAAAAATTGCATTTTGACTTTGTTTTTAACCCAAATAGATATAAAGTAAATATCGTAGCCACGCAAGAAAACAAAATGCTTATACAAAAAGAAAGAATTTATTTTGGTCCTCACGAATACATTATAGGAGAGAATGTATACGAAAGTAATATTTCTGAAGCAAAAGAATATTCTAGATCCAAAGCAGTTGCTGATTATACTATAAGCGAAATTAAAAAATGGAAGCTTTATCATTTTCATGATACTGGAGATACATCTAAAATGAAAAGTATATGTGATGCAAATGATAATCTTATTTTCAAAGAAGATGCACAAAATATAGCAGCTTATCTTAAAATGCTCCATGATAACTACAACAAACATTATGAACAAATTTTAACTACTATACAAGATATTGCTCCTTTTTTTGGGGGATTTATTTTTAGAAATAGTGATAATATACAATTAGAATGGCATCATAAAAACGATCCTGATACTCCTTTTAAAGCACATATGCTTTCTGATGGAACTTTAAGGTTTATATGCTTAGCTACTTTATTGCTTCAGCCTTTTGAGCTAATGTCAGGAACAATTATTATCGATGAGCCTGAATTAGGACTACATCCTTATGCGTTAAAAATTTTAAGCGAGATCATTAAAAGAGTAGCTCAAGAAAAACAACTCATTATTTCTTCTCAATCTGTAGAACTGATAAATCATTTTGAAGCACAAGATATTATAGTTGTAGATAAAGAAGGTGATCAATCTATTTTTACAAGAATGGACAATGAAAAACTACAAACTTGGCTTGAAGAATACACACTTGGAGAAATTTGGGCTAGTAATCTTATAGGTGGGAGACCAAAATAATGTCAGATATTATAAGATGCTATGTAATTTGCGAAGGACAAAGTGAAGAAAAATTTATCAATGAAACTTTAAGTCCGTATTTTCACAATGTCAAAATTTATCTCACTCCACTTACAATACCTACATCTAAAGGACACAAAGGCGGTGCGCTTTCGTATGATAGAGTGGTTGATTTTATTGTTAAAAAATTAAAACAAGATACACAAGCTTTCATGACAACTATGTTTGATTATTATGGATTAGATGATGAATTTTTAAAAGAAAATAAAGCTGATACTGATATATATGAATATATTGAAAAAATACAAAAAGATTTTGATGAAGCAATTAAACAAAAATGCGATACAAATAAATTTTTTAGCTATATACAACCACATGAATTTGAAAGTTTGCTTTTTAGTGATATTACAAAAATCATTGAAGCAGACGCTGAATGGGATGAAAAACTCATTTGCGAATTAGAATGTATTATCGAAAAATACAATAATCCAGAATTCATCAACAATAGCAAGGAAACAAGTCCGTCACACAGGCTAAAAAAGATTTTTTCTTCTCCTAGCTATAAAAAAGTTTTGCATGGTAGCAAGATCGCAAAAGAAATTGGTATAGACAACATAAGATTAAAATGTCAACACTTTAACAAATGGTGTGAAAAAATTGATGCTTTGAAAGCTTTTAAATGAAACAAACATTAAGTGCCAATCAGGTTAGCTTTCATCTTTTATCTAAAAAAACTTTTAGTGATGAAAAATACCTTGACGCTTGGAGTTTAAAAGGTAATCGTTTAAATGCCAAAGATTGGTTTGAATTTAAAAAAGCCAATGAAAATAATTTTTATAATAAACATTTAGAAAATACATTAAAAGCTATGCAAGAACTTAAAGCTTGTTTTAGTATTGATCAATTTGAGGGTATAAATCTACACAGTGAGGATGAATGGTTAAATTTTTTACCTTCAAATTATACTCAAATTTATAATCGTTTATGTAGGGATAAAAGCAAATACATTTTACATCGATACTATCAAAAGGATGAATTAAGTGAAATAGGAACTCTTAAAAACCTCTCCCCTAATTTACCTTTTTGGGATGAAAAAGGAGAAAATTTTTCTCAAAGCCAAATCAATACTTTTATAGAAAAAGATAATTTAGCACCCTACTTTAATAAATATGATATTTATTTTAATTCTTCATTATGCCTTACTTTTAATCTTAATGATGAAAATTTAAATTATCTAGTAAAAAATTATGAAGATAGACTTAATTATGGCTTTATCTCAAAAACTCAAGAACAACTTCAAAAAGAGTTAAATTTAAGCAAAGAAGACAAAATCATCTTAGAACTTGAAAATATTTTTTTAAGTCTTTGTAAAGGCATAAGTGCTGATTATGCCTTTATGGATTTTTCTTATTTTTTTGCAGGGTATGATTATATATTAAATTCTAAAAATAATACTTTAAAATCTTACCCTATTAGTTATAATGATTTAATTTGCAAAAGAAGCTTTAAAGAGCATATAGAAGAATATGCAAATAATTATTTTTTAAATTATTATTCTAAAGAACTTTTAAATGAACTTGAAAATCAAAACTTAAATAACAATAGAATAAATCATTATCTTAAAAACTATAATAAAATTCCAAAAAACACAGAAGAAGAAAACATACAAGGTATGCTTTCTAAGCAAAAAAATGTAAATATCAACTTTGTAAATTTTATAGATTATAAAGACTATGTTTATAATAACAAAGATGATTTTTGGAATTTCTCATTAGAAAAAAACTCTATACTTTGGCAAAAATTTCTAAGCAAGGATACCATAAAACCTTTTCCTTCAAATTTTGATTGTTCTTTAGAAGAAAAACTTCTTTATGCTAAAGATGAGCAATTAGAAAGCATACTTCAAACCCACAAGGCTTTTTATGGCTAAAAAAAGAAAAATAACTCTTCCTAGAATAGAAGCTATGAATATAAGTCCTGATACTTCTTGTTTGCATCCTATATTAGAAGATAATACTTTATTGTGTATACATGGAGGTAAGGTTAAGTTAAAAGCAAAGAATGCTAAAAGAATAAAATCAGACAATGTTCCTATTATGCTTAATAACGAAATACAAGGAGCTAGTATAAGTGGATGTGTAAATCCACCTATGCTAGGAGGACCTTGTACTAAAGTAGCTTTAGTATTTGCTCATACTTATTCAAATCATAAAGTAAATCATAAACATTCTGTATTACAAATGGGTTTAATAGGGGTAAGTAATAAAGGTTATCCTATATTAGCTATACCTAAGAAAAATAAGATTAAATTTGCTTTAGCTAAAATACAAGCTAATCCTCTTGCTAAGATTAAATGGGACAAGATAAGATGGGAAGGGATAGGAGGTAAGCTAAAAGCAGCACAAAGAAGAAAACAAGTAAATAAACAACAAGTATTTTTAAAAGAAGTTCAAGCACAACAAAAAGAAGCTAAAAAAGTTTTAGCAAATATGGAAAAAAAGATACAAAAATTAAATGGCATTGATAAATTAAGCAATAAACAAAAAGGAAATTATGGCGAAGCTAAAATGCATTTGCATTATTTAAATCAAGGCTATAAAAGAATTAGCTTAAACAAAGTTCAAGGACTTGATGATAAAATTCATCAAGGAATTGATGGAATTTATTATAACCCCAATAAAAATCCAAAATATATCATCGCAGAAGCTAAGTTTGGAACAAGCAAGTTAAATAGAAATCAAAAAACCAAACAGATGAGTAATAGTTGGATATTAGAAGAGGACAAAAATAGACTTGGTGTTGCAGATGAAGAACATAGAGAAAAGATAAAAGAACTTCTTGAAAAAAATAGCAATGAAATCAGAAAAGATTTATTTCATGTTGATGAAGGAGGCAAAGAAACCATTCATTATTTAGATAAAGATGCAAATAAAATTAAAAAACCTAAAGGATAGAAAATGGTAAGAGATACTAAGAAAGATGAAGCGTATTTTACAAAACATATAATAAAGTGTGAAGAAGATATCAAAAAATCCGAAAAAATATTTTTAGAACTTCCTTTTGGAGATAGACAAACTTGTATTTTTTGTATAGAAGATAGAAAAAAATGTATTGCTTTAGATAAATACTCTCGTGGTGATGATATAAACATAGTTAAAAAAGATTTAGAAGCACTTATGCTATTAAAAGAAAAAAATCGTTTAGAAACAGGATTGGATATTGGCTATTACAGGGGAAATGCTATTGAACTTTGCGTTAGAGTATTATTAGATATGGATACTACTTGTTTGCTAGAATTAATAGAAGAAGATGAGAGAAAAAGAAGGGATATACTCAATAGAGATTGGTTTTTACATTTTATAGGTTCTAAGGGTAAGAATTTAAATTTAGAACGCAAATGTGTTTGCAAAGAACATGAACTGATTAAAGAATTTATAGCCACACAAGATATTGAGTTTTTACATAAATATATGAAAAAACATACAAGGTTAAGGGATCCTTTAGATACCTGGGATCTTGAAGGTGCTGCAATTGTAAAACTAATGAATTTGGATAAAGAAGAATTTAAACAGTATAAATACTTTCCTTATGATTTAATATAATCTTAGTGGGTTTAAAAACCCACAAGGCTTTTTATGGCTAAAAAAAGAAAAATAACTCTTCCTAGAATAGAAGCTATGAATATAAGTCCTGATACTTCTTGTTTGCATCCTATATTAGAAGATAATACTTTATTGTGTATACATGGAGGTAAGGTTAATTTAAAAGCAAAGAATGCTAAAAGAATAAAATCAGACAATGTTCCTATTATGCTTAATAACGAAATACAAGGAGCTAGTATAAGTGGATGTGTAAATCCACCTATGCTAGGAGGACCTTGTACTAAAGTAGCTTTAGTATTTGCTCATACTTATTCAAATCATAAAGTAAATCATAAACATTCTGTATTACAAATGGGTTTAATAGGGGTAAGTAATAAAGGTTATCCTATATTAGCTATACCTAAGAAAAATAAGATTAAATTTGCTTTAGCTAAAATACAAGCTAATCCTCTTGCTAAGATTAAATGGGACAAGATAAGATGGGAAGGGATAGGAGATGATAACAAACAATCACCAATTCAAACCCATCATATTGCTACTGATAAGAATAAAAAATTTACTAAAGAATTTCGAAAAATAACAAAAAAATATAACTTGGAATTGGATGGAGATTGGAACAAAGTTAAAATGCCACATCGCGGAAGACATCCTAATGAATACCATGAATATATTCTTGAAAAAATGAGTAAAATTGATAAAATAGCAAGAGGAGATAAGAATAAATTTTTAAAAGAATTTGAAAAACTAAAAGAAGAAGTCAAAAATAATCCTGCTTTACTTAATAAAGAATACTATAAGGAGAGAAAATAATGAGATATTATAAAATGATGTATAACTATAATCATAACGATGTGGATAATTGGCACTCTTGTGATCTTGTAGATATAAAAAATAACGATGAATATACACTTTTAGAATCCAAGCCTATTATAAATTGGCAAACACCTAGTTTTGAAATAGACAAAGATGATGGTAAAATACTGACTGATCTTATACACAATGACTGTGGTTGGCGTATAGTCTCTCCTAAATTTATAAATTTAATGCAAGATTTAATCAAAGATTGTGTGCAATATTTAGATGTAGAAATTAAAAGTCAGGAAATAAATTATTATGATTGTAAAATTATGCATGTAACAAAATCACTTGAGGCTTTAGATTATGAACATTCTGTATATACTTATATGGGTGATAATAATGAATATCTAAGTATTACTAAGGCTGTTTTAAAAAAATCAAAACTTGATGGAAGTCATATATTTAGAATTAAAGATGATGAAATACCTGTTTTTGTATCAAGTGAATTTAGAAAAATAGTGAGAGAAAACAATTTATTAGGTTTTAGTTTTAGTGAAGTTATGGTATATGAAAATTAATCATATGAAAATATTGCAATTATAAACTATATAATTTATTAGGTTTTATCAAACAAATACCATAATAAAGGATAGAAAATGACAAGATAACAAGCAGAACTAATTATAGAAGAAGAAAAGTTGATTGATACAACTTGGTATCCTTCTTATAAACATTTAGGGGAATATCATCTTACTATGTGGTTTAATCCTAACAATAATAAATATGAAACTTTCTATGTTGGAGAAAGGGGGAGTGTTAGTCTTAACTATTCTTTTGATAGTGAAAAAGAAGCTATTGATAAAATGTTGCAAGAAAATTATTGGCATAAATATCATGATATCAAGGACATTAAAGAATATCTAACAAAAGAAGTAGCACTAAGAATCATCAAAGAAGAAAATCTAGAAGTGATTTGGTATGATGAAGCACCTAAACCAACACGAGCAGGTATTAAACACGATAAACAAAGAGATAAATATATTTCTTTTATCACTAATGCTAAAGCAGAAATTATAGAATACAGAAGTATTGAGTTTGATGGGATAGATACAGTGAAACTTTTGAAAGAATAATTAACGATGAATTTCTAGCCCTTTATGCTCTTATCAATCGTGCCAGAATGATTAAACAAAATAAGATTAGCTTTATATAAATACTTTCCTTATGATTTAATATAAAAATTTTTAGTTATAATGCTATTTTAACACAAGGATATTTTATGGAAGATTTAAACTTTTTACAAAAACGTTGGGAAGAAGCTTATGAAGCTATGCCTAAACTTTATGAAATACCAAATGGAACAATAGTAAATTTTACCCTTAGTGAAGATACAGATACTATTTTATTTAAAGAACCTTGGGAAAATTTCAAACTAGATAATGAAGATGAAGAAGTAGAATGGAGGCTAAGTTTTTTCAGCATTAGCGAAGATAAGCCTTTAGGATATTTAGAGTATAAAGAAGCTTTAGAAAAATTACAAGAATTTTCTTTAATACAATCAGAAGAAAGGGTTTTGATTAGAGCCATGAGTTTGGAAGAGCTTAAAAAATTAGGATTACACGAGCTATGATACTTCCTCAACCTATATTTTTAAACAAACTTATACAATTTTTATCTAGTGAAAATTTAAATCTAAATAATTTTAAAAAAGATATAGAAAACATAATCTCTAAAAAAGACTTACAATTTTTACTAGATTTAAATACAAAAATTATGGGTATTGCTAAAATAATTATTCAAGATAAAAAAGAAGTTAATATACTACTACCACAATCTAATAAAGAGCATAAATTACAATATACACCTACAAAATTAGAAATTAAAAAAGATTTTGAAATTAAACTTGATAGCTTGGAAAATTGTAGCAACAAACAATTATTAGATATCATTAAACAAGAATATCCAAATAATATAGTAAAAGAACTAACTATTAATCTATCAAAAGAAAAAATAAAAATACTTTTCATTGTCAATGAAATACCAAAATTTTTAAAATCTATATACAAAGAATGTGATTTTAAAGATTACGGCTTAATGAACTATATCGAATTTGATAAAATTTTTAATCTTAAAATAGAAGATTTTAGATATTTTACACTTATTACACCCTTTGGGGCAAAAAAAATACAATTGTATTGGATAAATGAATATGAAAATCTTCAAGAAACACTCAATTGTATTTCAATCCCAATACCCCA